>JBCBYJ010000188.1:0-4101 GCA_039815905.1 Pseudomonadota bacterium
ATTGTTTATATGTGATTAGTTTCTATCATTGTGAAAATATCACGCTCGCTCGCCAATGATTCGTTGATTGAGGCCAGAATGCACGATCCATACTATGACAAGACCCGTTATCGCCGCCCAAAGCGAACGCAGGGCCATAAGACATTCGAGCAAATCCTCGATCATGTTGAAAACCGACTAAACGCTGAAACGATGCCTGAATTCGCTTTGAATGAAGTGGCGGAAGATTTAGGCCTTGCGGTGGGTTCCGTTTATCATTTCTTCCCCAGCAAAGAAGCCCTGTTGATTGCAACGGCGCATCGCGTCGAAAACAAAATCTCTAACGCTCTGAATCAGGAAGACTTTACAGACTTCACCTGTTGGCAAGACGTGCTGCGCCAAGCCAGTCGTCGTTCTGTGCGTACTTTCAACACGTCTCCGGCTGCTTTGCGTTTGTTTTACGGTGCGACAGGGTTCGCAATGGTTGATCGTGGCGGTCGACGGGGCAGTCGTCGCGGGTCGCAGGCGATGGCGCGGGTGCTGCGCCGGCAGTTTGAAATCGGATTTATCGAAGACCTCGAAGGTCTGATTTTCCGCGCAACTCTCATCACAGATAGTTTCTGGCGAGACTCTGTTCGTCAACATGGTTGGATCGAATCGGGGGACGTTGAACTCTCTATGGATGCTGCCCTTGCATTTTGTCGGCTCTATATCCCCACGCAACTGAAGAGCGCCTCGCGGCCTGAAATTGTGGCCTAGGTCGGCGCTTTAGCGATGACCAAGGCGCCTGAGACAAGATCGCACGCGTCATAAGTCTAAGACGGCAAATGGGTGCTCTTCAGTCGGTGGTGAGCAACCAAAGTGCAATGGCTCGGATCTACACCCGCCATGCTTTAGGACTTCAGATACGGGGTCGCCCCGGGCCAGTCCTCACCACATGAGGATTTTCGCGTTAAACCGACTTCGCCGCGAAGATGTTCAAACAGCGCGTCCTAACCTGTGATAGAGTCAGACATGGTTTGCAGTCGAGGGAGATGCACATGGCAACCGAAAAACCGAGCTTTGGATGGGGGCATATCAACATCAACGTTGGCGATTTGGACCGTTCGATTGCCTTTTATAAACAATTCGGTTTTGAGATCTTCATTCCGGCCATTCCTTATCTTGCGCTCGATCGCGCGCCGGATGAAAAGCTGTTGCCGAATGATGCCGCGGACGCGCTAGGCATTCAACACGGCACCAAAGGCCGGGCCTGTATCATGCAATTGGATGACGGATTCCCGAAACTCGACTTGACGGAATTCAAGGGCTTGGACCAGGCCGCGCCTTTGACCAATTCAGATCGCGGGCTGGTGCGGATTTGTCTCGTCACTGAAGACCTTGAGCGGGACGTGTCGCGGCTCAAAGCCGACGGCGTGGCGTTTCTCTCAGAACCAAAAGCCGGACATCAGGAGCTTGCCGACATTGCGGTCTGCAAAGACCCGGACGGCACGCTGATTGAGTTGCTACAAGTGTATCTTGATCGGTGGCAATCTTTGCTGAGTTAAATCTAGCGCGCCGACAATTGTTCAAGCGGGACATAGTCAAAATCAAAACCGAAGCAGCGCGGCGCGACGACCCTTAATGCCGCGTCTGTGCGATAATGATCTGGGCAACCGACGGCGAAGACGCTGACCCGTTGGCCATAGCGCAGGCGTTCAGCATTGATCGGTTCAGCGGTTTCTGAATCCAAAATGCAGATCAAGTCTGGCACCGACGCCAATAATTGGTCGTCCAGTTTGGCGGTTAGATACTCATTCTTAATATCAATCGAGAGAGATGGATCGCCTTCGATCAAAGGCGCAATCTCGGCTTTACCGACATCATAGCCGCCGACCACGCTGGTCGACATGTCGGCGACGACGCCCGTGAACAATTGCCGAAACGCGCCATAAATGGAGCGGTCAAATATTTGCTCGATTTGCACGGCCAGCTGATCGGCCGTGCCGGCGCGGCTGCGTAAAACTTTGCCAAGCTCGATAGACAGCGAGACGGTGTGCGGGACGATGCACTCTTTCATCTGCCGGCCCGTCATCTGAAATTCTGCTGACAGCGCCATGCCGCCGCGCTGCATCGAAAAGGCGCGAATGATCTGCTCATAAGCTTCGGTGGTGTCCGCCTCAATCAGCTCCGTATTGCCAGCATAATCGAGCGCCACGGCAGGCGTCGGGTGGATGCCAGCGATCGCATAAGTCATCATCGTCGCTTCTGGCAACGCCCGGCCCATGCCGTCACCATCAATCACAGGTATATTATTGGCCGCCGCTGCAACAATTGGAATGAGCGAATTGCCCCCGCCAATCTCGAACGAAACCACAGCGTCTACTTTGCGTCCGGTCAGGCGCTTATAAGCCTCTAACACGGCTATGCTTTCATCGATGGAGGGCAGTAATTCTAAACTCGTGGTCGGCGCGCCGACTGCACCGAGGGCAACCACCAAAGCGTCATCATCCAATTCCTCGGGCGTGATCATAGTCGCCGGTCCATAGGCTTTTAGCCCTTCACACGCGCTCAAATAGGTCAGGTGGGGGTCGCCGCCGCCACCGGTCGCGAGAAAGGCCGCGCCAGCGGAGAGGTCTGCGAGCATGTCTGCTGTGAGCTGCATGATCTATTGCCCCACTTGCGATTTGCTGAGCCCTGCAACATCGCCGACGACTTTGACCCTAATGCGGGTCGCGCCGTCATCCATATACGGGATTGCGGTCTCTTCAATGTCAATGGTGCGCAGTTTTTGCGGGTCCGCGCCAGCCGCAATGGCGACCGTCTCGGCGGCGGTTTTGACCTCAGCCAAAGCGGTCTCGCGTGGGGTTTGCGCATAATCGATAAAGCGTTCAGCCTCGCCGCCAATTAAAGCGATGGCCGCGCCGATGGCATTAGCAACACCGCTATTCGGGGGGGCGTGAATATCTGAAACATGCGCCATCTCGCGCGGTGCAAGGATGGCGCCGCCGCCAACCAAAACGACGGGCAAGGGATCGCTATTCGGCTTCATCGTCCGAATGCCGTCTTCGAGAATTCGACGAATGGTGGTCAGGCCATTCTGAATCGTAGTTTGAGGTAAATCTTGCACCGCGCGTTTGTCGCCGACATCCGCGAGCCCCGCCGCCACGACAATATCTGTAGCGGTCAATAGGGTGCCGCCAAAGACCAAGCCGTCACGCACCAGATTATGGCCGACGGATTTAGGGCCGATGCGGCGGCCTTCATCTTCGACCAGGCTGCCGCCGCCGAGGCCGATGGCTTGAACGTCTGGCATGCGGAAATTTGTGCGTACCCCGCCTACTTCGACCACCATATTTGACTCGCGCGGAAAGCCACCTTTGAGGACGCCAATATCGGACGTGGTGCCGCCAATATCGACCACAATGGCTTCGTCAATTCCGGTCAATCGCGCTGCGCCGCGCAACGAATTTGTCGGCCCCGAGGAAAAGGTGAGGGCAGGAAAGTCGCGAACGAATTGGGATTCCATCAGCGTGCCATCATTCTGGCTGATAAAAACGGGGCAGTTCAGGCCGAACTCTGCGACCGCTTCGGCAAATGCGTCGACGACCCGGACAGCAAACGGCAAGAGCGCGGCATTCAACAAAGCCGCATTCTCGCGCTCCAACAGACCCACGCGGCCAATCCGGTGCGACAGGGTCAGGTTGATGTCCGGAATGACCTCCAAAATGCGTTTAGCAATATAGGTTTCCGGGTCCGCATTCATCGGTGAAAAAGCCGACGTGATCGCGGCAGCGCGAATGTCTTTCGCTTGCAAGTCAGAGATGACCGCGTCAATTTCAGCGTCATCCACTTCGGACAGCTTTTGACCGTCATAGAGATATCCGCCGTGCAGCATGAAATCGGTGTCGCCGAGCGCCGCTGCGATATCCGAGGGCCAGCCAAGCTTTGGCGGCATGCCGCGGCCTGATGGCAGCCCTAAACGAATGGCGGCGACGTTCGAGAGTTCCCGGCGCTCTATCACGGCATTGGTAAATTGGGTGGTCCCGATCATCACTGCATCGACCACAGCCGACGTGACGACGGGTGTGAAAAACGCGCTCGCCTATATTCGTGACAATGGCATCGCCATGGCTGAGGTCG
>JBCBYJ010000189.1:0-4089 GCA_039815905.1 Pseudomonadota bacterium
AAGTTGGCTCGCGCCGCCGGTCAGAACGGTGCGTCTCGGCAAAATCGGACGCAGCGGACTGGCGGTTAAGTGCGCCTGGACCATCTCAAATAATTCTTCGATTCGAGGCGCGATGATTGAAGTCAGCTCGCCGCGCGTCATTCGCCCAGCTTTCAGACGGCCATCATCGCCGAGGCGCGGCGCTTCAATACGCTCCGCCATGCCGGGGCCGTCCGCATCGGCGGTGCCGTGCAAGGTTTTTAGGCGTTCAGCCGCGGCAAACGTGGTGCCAATGCCTTGTGCAATATCGCTGGTGACACGGGCGCCGCCGACTTTGACAAGATCCAGCCAGGCCGGGGCACCATTCATGAACACAGACACCGATGTGACCCCGCCCCCAAAATCGATACAAATTGCACCATTCTCAATCTCATCATCGATCAGGGTGCCAGATCCGCTCGCCAAAGCTGACGGAACGATCCGTTCCACACCCAAGTGCGCGCGCTGTACACATTCTTTCAAATTTTTGACCAGCGATTTTGGTGCCGTGACCACATTGATCAAGACGCGGATACGATCGCCAATCATGCCGACCGGGTCGCGAATATCATCTTGGTCATCGACACCATACATAACCGGATAGGCGCCCAAAAGCTCCCGGTCTTTCGCCACGGTCTTGCCGAGGGCTTGGGCCCAGACTTTTTGCACATCGCGGCTGGTGATTTCGCGCTGGCCGAGGTCAATTTCAGCCTCGGCGAGTTTGCTGTCGACTTTCGGGCCGGTAATGCCGAGAATGACCCGGTCGATGCGCTCGCCCGCTTCGCGCTCGGCATCTTCGACGGCCAGACGAATGGAGCGTTCCAGCGCTTCAATATCAGTGATCGCGCCGCCATTAAAACCACGGCTTTGCTGACGACCGCCGCCCATAAAGGCAAATCCAGCCCGACTACCAGGGTCCACACGTCCGATCAGACACGCAATCTTAGAACAGCCAATATCCAAAGCGGCCACGACCGTACCTGCTTTGCCAACATGTCTCGGCTTCAATCTTTGCGTGTTGGTTGCCATTATGCAGCCCCTCCCATCATTTTATTTTGGGGTGTCAGAAACACCCGTCCCTCAACCCGAAGATCAATCGCGATCAACGGGCGCTGGGTCAGCGTGCCCGCATTCTCTAAACGTGCAAAGCTCTGCAAGCTGGTCGCGATGCGCTCATCTGTTGGCAGCTTTACCACGGCGCCTGAGCGCAATACCAAATCCCAGCGACGGCCCGCGACGCGGCGCGCATGATCCACTTCGCGCTGCAGGTCCGGCATCGCGGTTAAGACTTGATCGAGCACCGGCACCGCCTCCGCCCCACCTGCACCAATCGATTTGACCAATTGCAAATGATCTTGCGGGCGCGCCTTCGGCATGACGCGGCCCATGCTGTCAACCACAGACCAGCGTTCGCCATCATTCCATAGGGCCGCCGCCTCAGCGGCGTCGGCATAAATCATGACGGTATCTGGCCAGAACCGATAGACGCGCACATTGCTAACCAATTGCGTGTCTTCGACGCGGCGCTGAATCAAATGCGGGTCGGCGCGGAACATATTCTCGCCAGGCTCAACCATGGCGGCAAATCTGATTTGACGGGCAACCGCTGGGAGATGCTCGAGGCCAATCACTTCGACTGTGTCGACAGACAGTCCGACACTCCGCGACGCGCCATCCATGGCGCTGCCCCAGCGTTTGCCAACTTGCGACAAGGACCCGCCAAGCATGGCAGCGCCAGCCACAATCATCGCCACAACGATGACCAATCCGAAAATCACAGACGAGATCTGGGTTGGCTCCAGATAGATCTCTGCCTCTTCTTGCTTGGTTTTGCCTTTAGCTCGCGGCACGGGGCGCCTCTCATCCTGTCAAATAACATACTTGGATGCCGATCGAACTGACGCGGATACGCCTGATGCGTTTGCTATCGCCGGGCCAGCTTCGGGCCCAATTTACACCATCAGGCGGATCGTCTGTCAGTTCATCGCGCGATCCACTGTGTGCAATTTTGCAGCAAAGTCGTAAAACTCTCTTAAGGCGAATCGGATTTCGCATATAGACAATCAGATTCTTCTGATGCGGGCTCACTGGAGAAAAAATTGCTCCATCTTTTCAGACGGCGCGCCACATTTTGTCCGAATTTGGATGCCAAACATTAAATCATTGCGCAGGGGTTGCACCAACTCGTTACAAATGTAACAAGCTCTGTAGAGTAGCTTTTTTGGGCCGGAGCCCCCTGATTTATGAAATACCCTTTACTGGCTGGGCTGGCGGTTGGCCTTCCCTGCGTCGCGTCAGCGCAAACTCCTGCGTCCCCCCCTCCCGCCGAAAGCGAATCGCCACGAACTTTTACTGCGGCGGACTTTGCGCAATTCGCGCCGCGCACCGCGCTCGACATGCTCGAGCAGATTCCTGGATTTAGCATTCAGCAATCTGACCAAAATCAGCGCGGGTTTGGCCAGGCCCAAGAGAATGTTCTGATCAATGGACAACGGATCTCATCCAAATCCACCAATGCGATCGAAGCGCTGTCGCGCATCCCAGTGCAGAACGTTGAGAAGATCGAGCTATTGGACGGCGCGACCCTCGACATTCCTGGCCTCAATGGTCAGGTCGCGAATGTCACCGCGAAAGCCAATGGCATCTCAGGCACTTGGACTTATCGTCATCGCTATCGCGAAAACCTTGCGCCAGCGCTGGACTGGATCGAGCTATCTGTGAATGGCCAATCGGGCGCGCTTGGATGGACCCTCGGCCTCGATACGGAACCCCGCCGGGGCACGGCAAGTGGGCGCGAAAACATCTTTGATGGAGCTGGCACGCTGGAAGAATTCCGACTGGAGTCCGGGCGGTTCCTGGCAGAAGATGCGGGCCTCAATGCCGGTCTCAACTGGACCCCAAGCAATGGCCACATCGCCAATCTCAATGCCGAATATCGAATTTGGGAACCCGATGAATTAGAAACCAGCGCGGTATTCGAACCTGACGGCACACCTCGGCGCGAAACCATTTTCAAAGCCACTGAGAATGAATGGAATAGCGAAGTGAGCGGCGATTATGAGTTAGGCCTTGGGCCGGGCCGGCTCAAGTTCATTGGCTTGCAACGCAATGAACACAGCCCGACTCGGTCGCAATTCTTTGGTGCCGATCTCGACGGGCAGAATGTCACCAATCGGGTGTTTGAACGTGTGGTCGATGAAAGCGAGAGCATTCTTCGCGGCGAATATAGCTGGTCCGGCGCGAACAATACAGATTGGCAAATCTCGCTCGAAGGCGCGCTCAACACGTTAGACAGCGAAGCGCAGTTTTCTAGAAGTGAAAGTCTGGATTTTGTGACCCCTGTCATAAACGACAATCCGAATATTAGGGTTGAAGAAAAACGCGCCGAAGCCTTTGTCACGCATGGTCGGTCTTTGGGTCCAGATCTGCGCCTGCAAGTCTCTCTTGGCGGCGAGCAATCAGAGATCATGTCAGACGGCGCGGACGGACAGGTCCGCACCTTCACGCGCCCAAAAGGCTCGGCGTCTTTGGCTTGGGAGGCGAGTGACAAACTAACCTTGAACGCCACCGTCGAGCGCGAAGTTGGACAGCTCAACTTTTTCGACTTTGTCTCAAGTGTCGATCTGAATGCGGGCAATGACCAAACCGGCAATGTGCAAATCGTTCCAGACCAAAGATGGCGCTTTGCACTGGAAGCTGAACGCAATTATGGCACCTGGGGCGCGGTAACGGCAGAACTCTTCTATGACGATATCGAAGACCTGATCGACCAAGTGCCGATCGGCGATAATGGCGAAGGCCCCGGAAACTTGGACTCAGCTTCACGCTTTGGGTTCGAGTTTGAAGGCACCTTGCGGTTTGACAATCTCGGCTGGGACGGCGCTCAATTAGAATATGAAGGCTTCCTCCAAGACACCTTCTTAGACGACCCGCTCACCGGCGACACGCGCGACTTTAGCTGGAGCACCATTCACTGGTACAATTTGCAGTTCCGCTATGATCTTCCAAATACCGATTGGGCGTTCGGCTTGAACTATGAGAGCTTTATCGATGCGCCAAATTTCAGACGAG
>JBCBYJ010000018.1:0-14860 GCA_039815905.1 Pseudomonadota bacterium
CCGGGCATACGGAAGCGGCGGTCGATATCTCGCGCATGGCCGGGCTCTATCCGGCCGGTGTGATTTGCGAGATATCGACCGCCGCTTCCGTATGCCCGGCCCGGACCAGCGTGCCGCCATCTCTGGCAATCAGCGGAAAAACATGCCCGGGTGAGACAATATCATCGGCATCGCACATCGGGTCGATCGCCACTTGCACGGTATGACTGCGATCATGCGCGGAAATGCCAGTGGTGACGCCCTCTTTCGCCTCGATTGCGACAGTAAAGGCGGTCCCCATGCTTTCGCGGTTCTCACGCGCCATCATGTCGAGGTTGAGCGCCCGGCCACGTTCAACTGTCATCGCAAGACAGATCAGGCCGCGCCCATACTTGGCCATGAAGTTGACCGCCTCTGGCGTTGCGAAGCTGGCGGGGATAATCAGATCGCCTTCATTTTCGCGATCCTCAGCATCCACGAGAATGTACATTTTGCCATTGCGGGCATCCTCAATGATTTCATCAATACTTGAGATTGCGCGTGAAAAGTCTTCAGCCATGCTTGGGTCCTTGCGGGTCATGCGGGGTTGGCGCATCGACGCCAATCATCCGCGCCACGTAGCGCGCCAGCATATCGATCTCAAGATTGACGCGAGAACCGGGCTGCAATTCACGCAGCGTCGTCACCTCCCAAGTGTGCGGGATGATCGCGACCTGGAAATCCCCATTTGGCAACGCATCCGCGACCGTGAGCGAGACACCATTGATCGCGGCAGAGCCTTTCTTGGCAAAATATTTTGCAATGTCCGCCGGTGGCCGAATGGTGATCCGGTAACTTTGACCTTCCGGCTCGACCGAAACGATCTCACCCACCCCATCGACATGACCAAACACGAAATGACCGCCAAGCTCCTGACCCAGCTTCAGGCTTTGCTCCAGGTTTACCGGGCTGCCCTCTGCCCACTCGCCCAGCACGGTGAGCGAGAGCGTTTCGGGAACCGCCTCGACGGCGAACCAGCTGCCTGTTTCCGTTTCCCCCATGGCGACAACGGTGAGACAGACGCCTGCATGCATAATCGATGCGCCCATCTCAATCGTTTCGATTGGATAGCCGCACGCCACTTCGAACCGGCGCAAACCGTTGCGATCTTCAGCTTTGCGGATCGTGCCGACATCCGTGACAAGACCAGTAAACATGAGAGCCCTCCTATCAGGCTTGGGCTTTAACATATGTCTCTAAGCTGTCATCCCCAATCCGTTCCGTGGCGGCAGTGCGCCAACGCGGCGCATCTATCATCTCTGATAAGCCCAAAGCCGCGACGGCAGGCAAACCATCGCCGCCAATCAAGATCGGCGCACGGAACCATTCAATCGTATCGACCAGTCCGGCTTGAATAAAACTCGCCGCGAGCTTTCCGCCGCCTTCCAAGAAGATCTTGCTCAGCCCCTCAACCGCACACCGATCAAGCAGACCTTTTGGCGACACTTTCCCGTCTAGGCTCGGAATGGTCCAAATCTCCGAGCCGGTTTGCAAATCGTGGTCGCTATAGCCTTTGATTGGACGAGTGCTGGCGAGAACGACTTTCCCGATGCCTTGTGAGCTTAACAGCCGCGATTGTGACGAGGTGCGCAATTTGCTGTCGGCGACGATGCGCACCGGCTGCCTCACCGGTGGCGGAACGGTCCGTGCGGTCAGCAAAGGATCATCCGCCAACACTGTACCGACGCCGACCAGGACGGCATCATGCGCGGCGCGCATTTCGTGTACGCGCGCGCGGCTCTCGCTGCCTGTGATCCATTGGCTGATGCCGTTCGACAGGGCGATGCGACCATCCATACTGGTCGCGATTTTCAAGGTCACAAAGGGCCGGCTCACCGCTTAGTCCTCATCAAACTCAGACTGTTTGATGAAGGCGGCGAAATCAGATGGCGCATCGAAATCACGATAGACGCTCGCATATCGAACATAGCCCACCGGGTCGACGGTTTTAAGGCTTGCCATGGCAAGTTCACCAATGTCCTGCGATGCGATTTCGGTCTCGCCGCTGCTCTCAAGTTTGCGCGCAATGCCGGAGACGATTTGGTCAATCTGCTCGGTTGAGACGGGGCGTTTGCGCAGAGCAATGCCAATCACCCGCGCCAGCTTTTCCCGTTGGAACGGGACTCGTTTTCCATCGCGTTTCACAACTGTGATTTCGCGCAATTGAACGCGCTCAAATGTTGTAAACCGGGCGCCGCAATTATCGCAGCCCCGACGACGGCGCACAGCGGTATTGTCTTCTGCAGGTCGGCTGTCTTTGACCGCCGTATTCTCAGATCCGCAGAAGGGACACCGCAATCTATCAGCCCCCTAAACCGTTATAAATCGGAAACTTAGCGGTGAGGCTTTGGACTTCTGCTCTAACTTTGGACTCGGTCGCAGCGCTATCGCCGGACGCGACCGCATCGACCACTTCGCCAATCCATTTTCCGACTTGGGCAAACTCTTCAACCCCAAACCCGCGTGTGGTTCCGGCCGGCGAGCCGACGCGAATGCCGCTTGTGACCATTGGCTTCTCAGGATCGAATGGCACGCCATTCTTATTGCAGGTGATATAGGCCCGTTCGAGCGCCTGTTCTGCATCGCGGCCGGTGACGCCTTTTGGACGCAAATCGATCAGCGCGACATGTGTGTCGGTGCCGCCCGATACCAGATCGAGACCGCTTGCCTTCGCCGCCGCCGCCATGGCTTTCGCGTTCTCGACGACGTCCGCAGCATATTGCTTGAATTCAGGCGTCAGCGCTTCACCAAAGGCGACCGCTTTACCGGCAATCACATGCATAAGCGGTCCGCCTTGAATGCCGGGGAAGACGGCGGAATTCACTTTTTTGGAAATGTCCGCATCATTGGTCAACACCATGCCGCCACGCGGTCCGCGCAGTGTCTTATGCGTCGTCGTGGTTGCAACATGACAATGATCAAGCGGATTAGGATGCACTTTGCCGGCAACTAAGCCGGCGAAGTGCGCCATGTCGACTAAGAAAAAGGCTCCGACTTCATCCGCAATCGCGCGGAAGCGGGCAAAATCGATCTGACGTGGATAGGCCGAGCCACCCGCAATGATGAGGTTTGGCTTATGCTCTTTTGCCAGCGCTTCGACGTCGTCAAAATCGATCAAATCGTCGTCTTTGCGCACCCCATACTGCACCGCATTGAACCATTTTCCAGATTGGTTTGGACGCGCGCCGTGGGTCAAATGTCCCCCGGCATCCAAGCTCATCCCTAGAATTGTATCGCCCGGCTTCATCAAAGCTTGAAACACAGCTTGGTTGGCTTGCGAGCCTGAGTTTGGTTGGACATTGGCAAAGGCGCACTCAAACAGCTTTTTCGCCCGATCGCGGGCCAAATCCTCGACAATATCGACATATTCGCAGCCGCCATAATAGCGCCGCCCGGGATAGCCTTCGGCATATTTATTGGTCAGGACCGTGCCTTGCGCTTCAAGCACGGCTTGCGAGGCAATATTCTCTGACGCGATCAATTCGATCTGATGTTGTTGGCGCGTCTGTTCTTTCTCAATTGCAGCAAAAACGTCGGAATCGCGATCTGCAAGCGATTGAGAAAAAAAGCTGGCCGTATCAAAGCGTGTGGGATGGCTGGTATCGGGCATAATTTTATCCTGTTTCTCACGCTCCGTTTACGGCGACACGACAAGCGCTGCAAGGCGTCATTTAGAGCCACCGTGATTGCACATTAATTCAGAGCCAACAGACTCACATAACTTGTTCTTTTACCCGATTCTATGCAGTATTCATTGCAAGCTTGCACCAAAAGCGAGTTTATATAATAAATAAAAAGAGCCGACACATGACCAATAAGACCAAAGCCGAGTTGCTCGAGATGACGACCGATATTGTCGCATCATTCGTTGCAAACAATCCGGTGCCCGCTGGGGGACTGCCTGAGCTGATTCAATCTGTTCATGAAACAGTAAAAGATCTGGCCAGCGACGCGCCCAAAAAAGCACCCCGACCTGATCCTGCCGTAGCGATTTCAAAATCGATTACGCCAGATCATATTATTTGCCTGGAAGATGGGCGAAAACTGAAAATGCTGAAACGCTATTTGCGGTCTCGGCATGGCATGACCCCTGAGGAATATCGCGCCCGCTGGGGCTTGCCGAGCGATTATCCTATGGTTGCGCCAAATTACGCCAAACGGCGCTCTGCCTTTGCCAAAGAGATTGGCTTGGGCCGGAAGCGCTCAGACTAAGTTACCGATTTTAGGCGGCCTGTTCGTCGAGCCCGAGCTGTTTCCAAACGGCGAGGATCGCGGCGACCAGGTCGTCCATCATGGCTTCTGTATGAACCGGTCCAGGCGTGAACCGTAGCCGCTCGGTGCCCTTTGGCACAGTCGGATAGTTGATCGGCTGCACATAGATGCCAAAATCGTGCAAGAGCGTGTCGGACAGCGCCTTACACTTTTCCGGATCGCCCACCAGCAGCGGAACGATATGCGTATCGCTTTCCATCAAAGGCAGATTCGCATCCCGAAGTTTTTGCTTCAGCAAAGCGGCTTGCGCCTGATGTTGCGTGCGCAATTTGCGCCCCGCCTCTGAGCGCAATTTCCGGATGCTCGCCAATGCGCCCGCGGCCATGACAGGACAGGTCGACGTCGTAAAGATAAAGCCAGACGCCGTGGAGCGAATGGCATCAATCATGGTCTCATGCGCCGCAATATAGCCGCCCATGACGCCATAGGCTTTGCCGAGGGTGCCCTCAATAATGTCGACGCGGTGCATGACATTATCGCGCTGCGCGACGCCGGCGCCCTCTTTCCCATACATGCCGACGGCGTGAACTTCATCGAGATATGTGATCGCGTTAAACTCATCCGCGAGATCACAAATGGCTTCGATCGGACCGACATCACCGTCCATGGAGTAAACGCTTTCAAACGCGATCACTTTCGGACGATCGGGATCATCATTTTCAAGCAAAGCGCGCAAATGCCCGACATCATTGTGTCGGAACACCCGATAATCCGCGTGCGAGCGGCGAATGCCCTCGATCATAGAGGCATGATTGAGGGCGTCCGAGTAAATGATCAGTTCGGGCAGAATCTTGCCGAGCGTCGAGAGCGTCGCATCGTTCGAAACATAGCCTGAGGTGAATAAGAGCGCGCCGGATTTGCCGTGCAGGCTGGCGAGCTCTTGTTCGAGGTCAACATGATAGCGTGTGGTGCCAGAAATGTTCCGCGTGCCACCTGAGCCCGCGCCAAAACTATCGATCGCCTCATGCATGGCATCCGTCACATCATCGTCCTGGCCCATGCCGAGATAATCATTTGAGCACCAAACGATGATTTCGCGCTCGCCATGTTCGAACCGCGCGGTCGCCTTAGGGAACTCGCCTTTGTGCCGATGCAGATCGACAAAGACACGATAACGCCCCTCGTCATGGATCGTTTCCAGCGCGTCTTCAAAGGCCTTCAAATGTTTCATGGCAGCATCATTCCGTAACGTTCTTCCCGTCATCTAAGGGGTTACCCCTAAAATGGAACGGTATGAATGGACGCACTAGTGCAAAAACCTATCCGGAAAAACCCGTATAGAGGATTTCTCTAGACGTCATAGCCTGGGGCTTCGCGATCAAGCTTCCGCAGCAAGCCCGGCCAAGCGAGCATATTGGCAAGCGTTTTGGTGCCCTCTGGATTGGCTTGGCTCTTGACCACGTCTTGGACCTCTTGGCTTGGAATAACCATGTTTTCCCGGCCAGCGGTCAATGCGCGCACTTGCATCGAGCAGGCGCGCTCGAGGAAGAACATCCGCAAGAAACACTCCGCCGCGCTGCCACCGACGGTCAATGTGCCGTGATTATAGAGCAGCATATTGTTCTTATCGCCGATATCCGCGACCAAACGCTCACGCTCGCCATGATCGAGGGCGACCCCCTCATAATCATGATAGGCCAAGTCGTGACGAACCAACATGCCGGTTTGGCTGAGCGGCAAGAGGCCTTCTTTATTGCACGACACGGCAACGCCATCATCGGTGTGCAAGTGCATGACGACATGCGCATCATCCCGCGCCGCATGGATCGCTGAGTGAATGGTAAATCCGGCTGGATTGATGAAATAAGGCGTTTCCTGAACCACATTCCCTTCCAGATCGACTTTGACCAGTGAAGAGGCCGTGATCTCTTCGAAGAACATGCCATAGGGATTGATCAAAAAGTGATGATCTGGCCCAGGGACGCGATGTGAAATGTGGGTGAAAATCATATCCGTCCACCCGTGCAAGGCGGTCAGCCGATACATCGCCGCAAGATCAACGCGGACTTTCCATTCTTCTTCGCTGACCTGACCTTTAAGGCTGGCGATTTGCATACCATCTGCCATGTCTATTCCTCCCGATATGTCTCGATACGGTCTTAAACTAACCGGAAGCTTCCCTTTGGGCAATTCATGCCAGCGCTTGACCCAGCGTCCGATGCCCACGACATAGGCCGACATGTCGACGTGCATCGCCTTTACCGCGTCCAAACGCCCCGAAGCGCAAGACGCCCTGCGGCGCCTGACCCAGAAATATGGCCAGTTCGAAGAAGACAAAGCGGATGTGATTGTCGCGCTCGGCGGCGACGGCGCGATGTTGGACGCGATGCGCCGCCGCTTCGAAGACCATAAGCCGGTCTACGGCATGAATCGCGGCACGGTCGGCTTTCTCATGAATGAGTATAGCGAGGATGACTTGATCGCACGGATTGATCGCGCCGAACGCGCCACGGTCGCCCCGCTGCGCATGACGGCGATGGATATTCATGAGCAGTCTTTCGAACGGCTCGCCATCAATGAGGTCTCAATCCTGCGCCAAACGGCGCAAACGGCAAAAGTTCGGATCATTGTCGACGGCAAAGAGCGTATGGCGGAGCTGTCTTGTGACGGCGTCATGGTCGCCACACCAGCTGGCTCAACGGCTTACAATCTGTCCGCGCACGGCCCGATCTTGCCGATTGGCGCGAACTTGATGGCGCTGACGCCCGTCAGTGCGTTTCGACCGCGCAGATGGCGCGGCGCGCTTTTGCGGCATGACGCGCGGGTCGATATTCAAGTTCTGGAGCCCACCCGCCGCCCCGTCGCCGCGGCGGCTGACAATCAAGAGGTTCGCGATCTTGCCAGTGTGTCGATCCATGCCGACCGCTCACAGCACCTGACAATGTTGTTCGATCCGGGCCATGCGCTTGATGAGCGCATCCTGCGTGAACAGTTCTCGTTCTAAAATTAACACTTTTTCCAAATTCAATCAGGCGTTTGTTAAGGCTGTTTTGCTACCTAGGTGGCATGGTTAAGTCGCTATTAAATCTGATTCGAAAGCCAAAATCTGGCTCTGAACCGCTTACTCAGCTCGATGTCGGGCGCGTTTTTGGCGCGTCGCAACCGGCACCTGCCCGCGCGGTTTCGACTGAAAGACGTGGCACTGGGGTTGATCTGGACGCGTGGAAGCAAAAAGACCTCGACCTTTTGCAATCCGCTTGGGAGGCGAGCTGCGCCGCGCCGGATGATGACGCCTTGGCGAATGAATTCCGAACCGCTTTGCACAATCTCCATGGCGCCTCTGGTGCCTATGGCGGCGGGGCGTTGACGCGGCTGTCCGGCTCACTCCACCGCTTGGTGTCAGGGCTCGAAAGTCTTCACGCAGAGACCGCTTTGATCAATCTACATGTGCAAGCGTGCCGCGCGACCGCGCATGGCGGCGGCGAGGCTGCTGAAGATATGGCCGACGCGGTCTGCGACGCGCTCGAAGCTCAGGTTCAAGCGCGTTTGCGCGATGAAGACAGTGAAGCGGCTTAACTGACGCCCTGAAAGCCTTCGACTTCGCGCTTCGGTTTGTCGCCGCGATCGATCCCGAGCAAGAGCACGACGGCGGACGCCACGAAGATCGACGAATAAGTCCCGACGATCACACCAAAGATCAGGGCGAAGCTCATACCGCGCAGCACCGGTCCACCAAACAAGAAGATGGACAGCAAAGCCAACAAAGTCGTGCCAGACGTCAAGAGCGTTCGAGACATGGTCGCATTGATCGCCAGATCGACCACTTTTGAGAGGTCCAGTTTCTTATATTTGCGGGCCTCTTCGCGCACCCGGTCAAACACGATCACGGTATCGTTCATGGAATAACCGACAATCGTCAAAAGCGCCGCAATCGTCGCCAAATTGAACTCAAACGCGGTCAGCGCGAACATGCCCATGGTCAGTATGACATCATGGAACAGCGCCGCCACCGCGCCCAGCGCATACTGCCATTGGAACCGAAACGAGATGTAAATCATCATCAAAGTCAAGGCGACTGTGAGCGCGATGATCCCCGACCGAAACAGCTCGCCAGAGACTTTTGGACCAACCGAGGCTTCAGAGCGCAGATTATAGCGATCGGCGCCAATCAGATCCCGCAGCGCAGCGCCGACTTCATCTCCGGCGCGGTTTTGGGCTTCGTCAGGCGTTTCGTCGCCGACCGGCGGCTGTGGCTCAAATCGGACCACCGCAATCTCAGGGGCATTGGGGCCGGTTCCGCGCGCCGAATTCACTTGGACATCGCCGGTCACCAGACCCGTCACCGTCGCCCGGATTTGGTCGGCCGTGACATCTTCTGGCTTGTCGACTTCAATCACCGCCCCGCCAGCAAAGTCGATCCCGAGATTGAGCCCGCGCGTGCCGAGCATCGCCGCCGACGCCAGCAGGGCGGTCACGGAAATGATCAGCGCGATAAAGCGCAAGCTCATAAAGGAAACTTTGGTTTTCTCAGGCCAGAGTCGTAGAAGCATGTTCGTGATCCTTCCTTACATTGCCAGCCGTTTGGGCCGCCGGGTGCGAAGATAAAGCACCGTAAACCAGCGCGTGACGACAAAAGCCGTGAAGACCGATGTCAGAATTCCGATGGCGAGCGTCACAGCGAAGCCTTTCACGGGACCAGACCCGACCAAATATAATATCGACGCGGCAATAAAGGTGGTGATGTTCGCATCCAAAATCGCCGACAGTGCGCGTTCATATCCGGCTTGGATCGCGGTCGCGGGTGATCGCCCATTGGCTTGCTCCTCGCGGATGCGTTCAAACACGATCACATTCGCGTCCACCGCCATACCAATGGTCAAAATAATTCCGGCAATACCAGGCAAGGTCAGCGTCGCGCCAAAGCCCGACAGAGCGCCAATGATCAGCACAATGTTGGAGAGCAAAGAGCCAACGGCAAAACTCCCAACAAGGCCATAAGCGAGGATCATGAACACGCCGACCAAAGCGAGGCCGATCAAACTCGCGCGCGATCCGGCGGCAATCGACTCCGCCCCGAGGGTCGGCCCGACGGTTCGCTCATCCAAGAAATTCAGTTTCGCGGGCAATTCGCCCGCTTCAATAATTGCCGCAAGGTCTGCGGCTTCGTCAATTGTGAACCGGCCTTCAATGATCACATTGCCGCCCGGAATTGGGCTGCGGATGATCGGCGACGACATGGATGTGCCATCCAGAACAATCGCAAAATGTCGATTGATATTATTGCGCGTCAAATTGTAGAATTTTGTCGCGGCCGAACTGTTCAAGCGGAAACACACAGCCGGGAAATTCGCTTCATCCACACAGCGATTAGCGGTCGCAATGTCGGCGCCCGTCAGCTCTGGAATACGATTGATGAGGATTTGCCCGCGATCGGTGGAGTCGACCAAAATCTCTCGCCCGATTGGACGACCTGAATTGACCGCCGCTCGGACCGCGGACGGGTCCAAATTGGCCATGTTAAACGTCAACCGACCCGCTTGACCGAGAATATCTTTGATCCGCTTCGGATCGGCCTCACCCGGCGCTTCCAGAATGATGCGATTGTCACCTTGCGGCGTGATTGAGATTTCCGCGACCCCATCGGGGTCAATCCGGCGGCGAATGATTTCCATCATCTTGCTTTGCGCGTCGGCGGCCAATGCGGTGCGGGCATTGCCGGGCACCGTCAGCTGAATGAAGCGATCGCCGGTCTGAGTGACGGTGAAGAGTTCAGTTTGCGTCGTACCGATGGTTGGGTTGAGCCGGCGCAGACGACGAACGGCCTCGTCCATATCCTCTGCGGGATTGGTCAGCTCAATCGTCAACCGATCTTCGTTTTGCACCGGCGGTTGGCGCTCAATCAAAGGATTACGGTTGAACGCCGTTCGAATATCGGCCTGGACAGTTTCCAAACGGTCGGCCGCAATCTCGGCTGGATCAATCTCCATCAACAGATAGACCCCACCTTGCAAATCAAGGCCAAGATTGAGTTTGCCATTTGGCAGGAACCACCAGGAGTCTTCGGCTTCTTGCAATTGCTGCTCATAAGCGGCCATGGCGGTGGTATTGGTCTCATCCGCTGGGGCTTTCGGCGCAATTCCCAAAAAGCCGTCAGAGAAGACATTTGGCAGCGCCAAAACGAGGCCCCAAAGCAAAGCGACGAGGATTAGTCCGACTTTCCAAAGCGGGAAATTCAGCATGGCAATAATGCCCTTATTTTAGTCGTTGGCGGCGACAGGTGTGTTTTTGTCGCGAACGTCAGCGATCATGCCTTTGAGCGAGCGCACCCGGACACCATCGGCAAGCTCAATCGTAATTTCAGTGTCTGCGACACGGGTGACTTTACCGATCAAGCCCCCAGCCGTGACGATCGTGTCGCCTTTTTTCACCGCTTCGATCATTTGACGGTGCTTTTTCTGACGCTGTTGCTGCGGACGGATCAATAAAAAATAGAAGATCAGAATCAGCGGCACAAACATGATCAAGCTTTGCATAAGCCCGCCGCCAGCAGCCGCTTCTTGAGCCAAGGCTGATGGCGCCAGCGCCAAAGCCGCGAGAGTGAGAGACAACAGTTTCCGCATCGAGGTCACACCTTCAACAAATCAATTGCGCCCGTATATCCACGCGCCTTGTGTTTAGCAATCGGGCGTCTGCGCTCGATGCGTATCAGATCAATTGATTACCGCCCCTATTCAAGGGGCGGATTTCGATTTCTTGTCCCGACGCGGTCTAGTCGGCGACAAGCGCCTTCAAATACATTGAGTTTTTCGGCTTCGAGAAGACCCGTTCCACCATCGGTTCGAAAAACTCTAGCGGCTCGCTTTCATATTCCGGATCGAAGGCAGACTGGTCATAAAGGTGGCAGAATTGCGCGGTGTATTCGTAATAAGGATGGTCTTTAAACTGATCCCGCATATTCCGGTCGAGGCCGAGATGGTGGAAGAAATAATAGCCCTGGAACATGCCGTGATTGGCCACCATCCAATGATTTTGCTCTGACACGAACGGTTTCAGGATCGCCGCCGCAACATCCGGGTGATTTAAGCTGCCCAAAGTGTCGCCAATATCATGCAACAGCGCGCAGACGACATATTCCTCGTCCCGGCCATCCCGGTGCGCGCGCGTCGCGGTCTGGACTGAATGGCTCAATCGATCGACTGGAAAGCCGCCATAGTCGCCATCCAAAAGACGCAAATGATCCAAGACCCGCTTGGCGAGCCCTCGATTGAAGTGCTTTGCGTGCTCGGCAATAATGTCCCAGTCCTCTTTCGTGCCTTCCAGCATTTCCTTGAACTTTGCTTGCACCGGTGCCTGTCCGTCAGCCATATGTCACTCCCGTTTTATAAGATGGTTTTAGAATGCAGCTTGACGCGAAGGCGGGTCAAACGATATTTGTGAGCAAATATTCACTTGCAAGCGCAAATCCGTTATGTTAGCAAGCGCTCACAAATGGAGGCTGTGACATGGTGATCGCTGATCAAAAACGTCCGCGCGCGCGCAATGCGCGTCCTAAAATTGAACGCGCCGCGTTGAAATTGTTCATTGCCGAAGGCGTGGATGCGGCGACCACACGTGAGATCGCGGATGAAGCCGGTGTCTCCGAAGGCGCGCTGTACCGCCATTATAAAGGCAAAGACGAATTGGCGCTGGCTTTGTTTATGGAAACCCATAATCGCCTCGCTGGGATGATGCAGACTGCGTTTGAAGCGCCAGGGTCGATTGAAGACAAAATCCACAATGCCGTGACGGCTTATTGCCAACTCGCGGACGAGGACTGGTTGCTGTTCAGTTTCCACTTGGTCTCGCTCAACAAATTCATCCCGCATGACACCCGGCGCGACGATGATCCGGTCTCGGTGGTGGAAAAGCTGGTCGCGATGCTAATGCAAAACGGCGATATCCCAAAAGGCGATCCGGCTTTGATGGCCGCCATGGCGCTCGGGGTCGTGATGCAAGCGGGGCTGAATAAGATCTATAATCGCTTGCCGGGGCCGTTCAGCCAGCACGCTGACACGTTCACCCGCACGATCATGGCCATCCTCAATCAGAAGTAAGTCTTCAGGAGACTCTCAATGATCCGCGGTCTGTTGTTCACGGGCGTCTATTACGTCCTGTCTTTTATCTATGTTCTGGTCTCCCTGCCCTTTTTGGCGTTGCCGGGGCGCGGGCCGGTCACGGCTATTATTCGCTCTTATACGCGCGCCGTGAACCATGCCTTGCACCTTGTTGGCGGCATCAAAAAAGACGTGCGCGGGCGGCAAAACATTCCTGACGGCGCGTTCATTCTCGCGCCCAAGCATGCCAGCTGGGGCGATGGCTTCATGGTCTATCCTGAGGTTAAAAACTTAGCCTTTGTGACCGGCGACCATTTAGAGCGCTTTCCGCTGGTCGGCGGAATCCTCCGCAAGCTTGGCGCAATCGTCATCGACACGTGCGGAGGCGGCACCCGCAAAGCCGCCTCGCTCGCCGAGGGCATGGCCCGGGCGCGCGATGAGGGCCGACGCATTCTCATCTATCCAGAGGGTCACCTTGCGCCGGTCGGCTATCACTTCCGCTACAAACCGGGCGTTTGGCATATGCAAGAGGCGATGAACGCCCCAATCGTCCCGGTGGCGACGAATTTGAACTGCTTCTGGAACCAAGAAGAGATCTTAAAAAAGCCCGGCACGGCTGTTATCGAGTTTTTGGAGCCGATTCCGCCTGGCCTCTCAAAAGAAGAGACTTTGGCGCGCCTCACAGAGGCCGTCGAAACCCGCTCAGCCGAACTCATCGCTGAGGCCAACGGGACCTCAGTCGTGGCGACCAAGCTCTTGCCAGACCCGCAAAAAGGCACAATCGGCACCCCGGAAACGGAGGCTGCGAAGGTCACTTAAAACACGCAGAGCCAGCCCGACTCTGGTCTGGTCTCGCAGGAAATTTGAGACCGCAATTGATCTCTGACGCCCCGACCTGATACATATCGCGGCATGTCCGTCGAACTTGAATACCGCTTCCATGTGCACAAAACGGTGCCGCTTTGGCGCCTCGTAATCAGCGCGCGTAAAGGCTTTCCAGCCGAAACCACAGAAGCGCAATGGCGCTTCACCCGCGCCCGCACGGCAGAGGATACAAATGTCGAAGTGCGCGAGATGATCGAAGCTGACGGCTATTGCCTGTTCAAAGTCGGCGGCACGTTCGCCCAAGTCGAGCGCGATCGCGCCGAGTCTTAAAACACAAATTCGGACGTCTGCTCAAACCCTGGCAGAACCGGCGGGCAGCATTCGAACGCCTCGCGATAAGCAAATGTGTCGCCAGCGCGCTTATAGATCCGCGCTGAGCCGACGCTCCGCCCATTCGCGACGACAATCCCTAAGCGACCCCCCTCGGTCAATTGATCCAGCCAGGCTTGCGGAACGGTCTCGACCATGCCGCTGACCAAGATGACGTCGAACGGCCCCTGATCGGCCAATCCTTTGGCAAGCTCGCCTTGCACCGCGACGGCCTCGTCCATACCGATTTCAGCGAACCGTTCGGTCATTTGATCGACGCGGCTCTCATCATCTTCGAGCGCGATCACAGCTTCGGTCATATGGCCCAGCAAAGCCGCGCCATAGCCAGCGCCAGCTCCGATCACCAAGCTGACATCGCTTGCTTCTGGCTCCAGCGCGCGGAGCATCTTGCCGAGATCCCGCGGCAGCCACATGGCCCGATCATCGCTGGTTACGATTTCCAACTCGGCATAGGCCGAGGCGCGCATGCCTTTTGGAACAAACACTTCTCTCGGCACGCTCAAAAAGGCGCTCACCACTTGCGGCGAGGTCACATCATTGACGCGGACTTGCGAGTCCACCATCACGCGGCGCGCAGCAGCAAAATCCATAGCGAAGCCTTTTCATCAACAAATGCCGGTCGCCCGGGCAATAGCACAGGATTCTCGTGTCGCAATATGCTCAATTCGCACAACGCACTTTACCCGATTGCAAACACAAGAGGTGACTGCTATGCCGCGCAGCTCACCAGCGAGGCTCTGTGGCGGAGTGGTGACGCAGCGGATTGCAAATCCGTGTACGCCGGTTCGATTCCGGCCGGAGCCTCCAATCTTACTGAAACCCCACTAAAATCGGTGCTTTCCTGAAGATATTTGCGGGATCGCTTAAATCTTTTGGATTCTGTTTAACACTCGTTAACCATTATAGGGGAGAAAGTTAATGTCTTCTATTGGAGACACCCACCATCACCCAATGCCTCGGCGGAACATTTTATGTTCCGCCAATTTTTTTATCAGCTTGGTGAATTTCCAGGTTTGACAGGGAAAGCCGGTTTGGTAATGAGGCGGCTCGCTGTTCCGCGATAGCTCAGTTGGTAGAGCAGGCGACTGTTAATCGCCCGGTCGTAGGTTCGAGTCCTACTCGCGGAGCCACTCCCCTCAGATCTTCATCTAAACGCGCTTAGCGCGCCTTGCGCATGTGCAGCCAATAGAGCGCAAATGCGCACACCGATGCGGCGAGGACGGGCACGACATAAAGCTTGAATAGATCCTGCGGCGACCATCCTGCGTCGAGCAAAACACCGGCCATATAAGGCCCAACAACGGCACCAAACCGGCTCATCC
>JBCBYJ010000190.1:0-4060 GCA_039815905.1 Pseudomonadota bacterium
GATTTTGCGCGCATCCACGTGCAAAATCGAAAGCGAGCCTGATTTGCAAGATCGTATCGAAACCGCCGCGAGTGCTGGCATGCTTGTAATCGCTGAAAACGCCTATTGGCGTGATACCCACTTCCTTGGCGAAGTCGGCGTTGATTATGGCTTTCGGATGAGAGCTGACGGCTAAGCCGCGCTTTCTTCGCGCAACTTGGCTTGCTCGGCATACGCGTTGAGCTTTTCGAGCAAATAGTCCAAGTCATCCTTTGGAATGGCCTGAAACTGGGTCAGGACGCGCTCTATCATGCGCATGCGAAAGCGCGCTTTGTCATTCGACTCACCATCGAGCTCCAGCTCGTGATAGACTTTGACAGCAGCTCTAAAGGCCGGAAGAAGTTTACGATGTAGGCCCGCCCGATCGAAAATCGCTTGCAATCCCAACGGTCCTGCATCGTGAATCATCAACCAGGCACGCGAATGAGGGACGCCGGAGAGCTCCGCCAAAGCGTGCTCCACAAATGGCGTATGGCCGACACAGAGCGCCCGCATAATCAATGAATGGGTCAAACGCCCATTCAAATTCAGCTGCGACACAAACCGAGGCAAATCATTGGTGCGCCCCGCTTGCTCAACCAAGTCGATCGTCGCCCGCTCGCGCGCGCCGGCGGCCAGATCGATCGCCATTTGGGCCGGCAGCTCATGACGATTGATAAGCATATCAAAGACTTGGCCAGATACGAGCGAGACCATTTTCTCGGCGATATGCACTGGAATATGATCGCGAAGCACCAAGTTCTCGTGCATTTGCGTGTTTGCGGGGAACCGATCAATCGAGTGCTCTAGGGCGCGATCGGTCAGATCAGCACCGGTATTGCCGGAAATTGTTTCGACCGCGGTCTCATGGCCGTGCTCGCAAATGACTTCGGCCAGAGTGCCAGAAACCGTAGCCCGGCCTGCTATGGCGGACTGTTTCGCCGCGGTGACCGACAAAACAAGCTCAATCAGATCCTCGTCAGAAAAGACGGGTGAATTCTCCAAAACCGGGATTGCAACAGACTCAACGTCTTGGGCCAGTTGCACCGCCACATTGTGCGGCAAGCGCGGCGAGTTGCGTAAGGTGACCGACAAAGTACGGCGCACGAGTTCGGCAGTGTCTTTGGAAAGAATTTGAATGATTTCATCGGCGAACTGTCGCTCATCTTCGCTCAACACATCTACAGCGATGCGCCGACACAGGCGATGAGCAACCGTGGCCCGCTCTTCCGACGTCTCGCCTTTGATCAAGCGAATGATATCGCCTTCGCTGAGTTCTGGACGCATGCTTTGTACAGTCATATCGCGGGGTAATCCCTGTCACCGATTCATATTTGTGAATAAATGCAGAGTGTGGGTTAATACCCGGTTTACCAACACGTCGTGGTTGAAATGAAAATCATAAAGGATGCGCCATGTTAGACGGAATCAAAGTGATCGAACACGCGACTTATATGGCTGCGCCTGGCGCTGGCGGAATTTTAAGTGATTGGGGCGCTGAGGTGATTAAGATCGAACCCCCAAAAGGTGACCCGATCCGCAGCTTCTTCCAAACCATTGGCACAGACATCCAAGACAACCCCGTCTTTGATTTTGATAATCGCGGCAAGAAGTCGATCGTGCTCGATACCAGCACAGAAGACGGGCAAGCGATATTGCGGGAACTCGCCGAAGACGCCGATGTATTCCTGACCAATGTCCGGCCCGGCGGATTGGCGCGGGCGGGGTTAGACTTTGCCAATTTGATCAAAATCAATCCAAAACTCGTCTATTGCACGCTCACTGGCTATGGCTTGGAAGGCCCAGATGCCGATAAGCCAGGCTTCGACGTTGCGTCATTCTGGGCACGCGCAGGGGTCGGGCATCTCACTGTACCAAAGGGTCAAGATCCATTCGCGCTGCGCACTGCATTCGGCGATCATACCACGAGCATGGCCGCAGCTGCAGGCATTTGCGCCGCTCTCGTCAAAGCGCAGCGCACCGGCCAAGGACAATTGGTCGAGGCCTCGCTTTTGCGCGCCGCTTTGTTTGCAATGGGATCAGATTTTGCGATCCAACTGTTTTTCGGACGCATTGGCTCGACCAAATCTCGCCACGAGCAAGTTCAGCCGCTGATGAATTTCTTCAAAACCAAAGATGATAGTTGGATCTGTATCGTCTCGCGTCAGGGCGATGTGGATTGGGCACCGCTTTGCCGTGTCATGGACCGCGCCGATCTGATCGAAGATGAGCGCTACACCACCGGTAAATCTCGCCGAAAACATGCAGCTGAATTGGTGACGCTTATGGACGCCGCGTTCAGCAACTATACCAAAGCTGAAATCGCGGAACGCCTCGACGCCGAAGCCATTGCTTGGGCGCCTGTGCAAACGCTGGCAGAAGTCGCGGCAGACCCCCAAGTGAAAGCCGCGGGCGGAATCACCCAGGTCCCTAGCGCCAGCGGCGATGGCTCCACTTTCTCCTCACCGGCCTCCCCGATCCGCTTTCCAGGGGCCGCAGATGGTCCACGGGGCCCGTCTCCCAGGACAGGCGAGCATTCCCGCGATGTCTTATCCGCGATCGGCTATGATGAAGCGAAGATCGAAGCGCTTTTTAATGCCAGCATTGTGCGGTGATCAGAACGCCTCTGCCGCGTCATGCATGCCGCCGGTGCGTGGATCTGTTTTCGCAGCAAGCGACGGGATCCCCGCCCAGGCATATTGCCAAAACCCTTGATAGATTAGCAGCGCAACATACAAAACCGCGAGCGGAATGAAGAAAGCTGGACTTGCGAACATGGCGACCACATCGTCCGGATTGGTGTTTCCGCCGCTGATATCGACAGCGCTCATGAGCGTGCCAAATACGGTGATGCCGCCGATAAAATACAGCACTAAAACACCGACATAGAGCATTAGACCCAGGATGACGAAAGCCCCAAGCATCGGTCAAAATCGACCATTTGTGGCGCCCCAAGCACCGAAAAACGTGATCTTTCGATCCCGAACGGTGACCGCGCCAGCCGGTGAGAGTTTGACGGCGAAATAGATCCAAACGCAGCCCAAAGCGATGATCACGGCTGTCGTCCACAAGATGCCGAGAGCAGGATTGTCTTGGACAATCATCGCCACCGGAGCGACTAAAACAAGCATTCCGATGATCATAGCGAGATAAGCCACGATGATCGCGGCAATCCAGATCAGGCCGATCGCGAGCATACGCCATTCATCGCCGCCCCAGCCGAGACTGAAGCCTTCTTCGCGCACATAACGGCGCAGCACAGCCGACTCTAGCGACGCCCAAAACGCCGCATAGATGACGAGCATGAACAAATATCCGAGACCCAACCGCCCCAGATCGCCCACGATCGTTTCGGTGAGCAGGCGCTGAATCTCGGGCTCAGATGCGCCCTGCACTATCGCTGCGAAAGCTCGCATATAGCCCGCCAGCAAGGGCTCGAGCGCGAAAAAGCTCAAGACGGCCATGACGATCACGCCGATCCCGTAGGCAAGCAAATATTTGAACAAAAATCCTGACGGTCCCTCCGCTTTCGCAAAATGGAACGCTGCATGATCGAAACTAAAAGGTTTGGCCATCTCACCCTCCAATATTGGTTCGAAGAGACCTCAAGCTTTACCTTTCGTCAACCACCTGTTCGGGGGCAAGGCGGTTATAAATGGCGGCGGCAAATCCATGCCCTAACCAAGCTGTTGGGAGCATTAAGGCTGAGACGGCCGCCGTGTTTAGGGCTGGGTTCGTAAGCGGCGCTGCGATTATGGCCGCGGCAGAGCTGAACCCGGCGATCGGTAAAACGATGAGCACAATCAGTGCCGGACCGAGCATGCGAAAATGGCCCTTGGTCCAATACCAAGTGCGGAAAACATGCACGCTGCCGCGGGTCGCGGAACTCGATGCAAATAGCATCATACGAACCGCGAACCAAAACACGCCAAATAGGGTCACAACAAAGACAACGAATAACGGCCAAAACGTCCCACTTTCGCGCATTTGAGCGGCCATATCGGAGATGTCTTGTCCCGCCTCTCCAGAGGCAACCCCGAGG
>JBCBYJ010000191.1:0-4010 GCA_039815905.1 Pseudomonadota bacterium
GGAAAAGCGCCGGGGCCTGGCTAAAGCAACAAAAGTCGTCAAATGCCGCCAGCCAGCTTTTCCAGCGCGGCGGCGGCGACGCTGAACCCCCGACCCCGGCCTTCGATGTCTTGAAAAAGGCGAAACTTCTGCCGGGCTATGATGACCGCAAATTCGAAGACTTGATCGAAGGCGACCGCGCCGCCACGCATTTCTCGCTGGTCGAGTGCAAACTCACTGAGGAACAAGGCTCTGGCAAAAACCGCCGCACGGTCACGACGTTCCAAGGTTTGCTTTTTCACATTCAGTATCCGGATCGCTTTTTAGGGCGCACACTGATCGCGCGTCAGGGCTGGTGGAAAGGCTTTTTCGGCGACAAGGAGCTGCAAAAAGTCGACATGGTGGCGAAGGAATTGGAAGACAATTTCACCATCTATTCGAATGATCAGGTCGAAGCGCGCTACTTGCTGACGCCAGACCGGATGGAGCGCCTGATTGCGCTCGAACGCCATTTTAAAGGCGGAAAACTGCGCGGGGTGTTTGAAGGCGATCATCTCACGCTCGCCTTAGAAGCCGATGATCAGTTCGAAGCCGGGTCGATTTGGAAGCCGCTCGTCGATCCGGAACGCTATATATCTGCGCTGACCGAAATCGGTCTCGTCTGTGATGTGATTGACGGCTTTCTGACCCACGAATGGGTCAAAGACAAATTATAGTTAAACGGACGCGGGCGTCGGCGGCCGATTTGCGGCTTACGGCACTGGAGTTGCATCAATTTTACCCATCGCATGAAGGTTAATCTTGACCTTGCTGTGCGACAGATACCGTCAGGTATAGGGACGTTAGATGCACGCTGGCTTGGACAACAAGACTGAGCGCCTCGCGCTTAAGGCCGAAAAAACGGCCCGCGCGCGGCTGCCTGTCATTCAGAGGGCGGCCAATGATGCCGTCAATACAGGCGTCGCCCGGGTACCGGCTCGGCCAATCCCCTTCACTGCATCCGGATTCCGGACTTTGCTAAAATGGGCGGATATTGTCGTGGCCTGCGGACTGAGCTGGTACTTTTTAGCCCTTTCCGGGGCGACATTGCTGTCGGCGACTGTGTACCAAATTCTACCATTCGCTTTGATTCCTGTGGTCTTGACCTGCGGAATGCGGCTCGCGGCTGCCTATGAATTTGGCCTCAATAAACGCGTGTTCGAGCATGTCTTATCGAGTGCCAATGGGGCGGGCTTGTCGCTCGCCGCGCTCGGATTGGCGACTTATTGGCTGTATCCCACGACTCTCGCGAGCTGGCCGGTTTTGGCCATGGTCGTGATCTGGCTCGTCATAAATAGTCTTCATGCCCATGCTTTGGCGTTTGCGCGATATGGCTTGCGCGCCGGATGGCTGAGCGAAAATGTCGTGATTGTCGGTGCGACGCCAAATGCACGGCGCCTGATTGAGCGTAATCGCGCGACCAAGGAGCTTAACATTGTCGGGATCTTCGATGATCGCTTGTCGCGCGCGCCGATGGTGATCGGAAAAACGCCTTTGCTGGGCCGACTGGACGATTTGCTGACTTGGGATCGTCTGCCCGAAATCGATCGCGTCATCGTCACTGTGACGACCGATGCGCGGGCGCGAGTCAAAAGCCTGATCGACCGGCTACGGATCTTACCGCAGCGTGTGGTGCTGTTGCTCGACCTAGACGGGTTCGACCCAGAATCTGAAAGCCTTGCGCGGATTGCCCATTCGCCCGCCGCCTATGTGTCCGGTGCCCCGCGAGATACCCGGCGCGCGCTCTCAAAACGCGCGTTCGATCTGATCTGCGCGAGCCTCTTGCTCGTCGCGTTCAGTCCGCTCTTTTTGTGTCTGGCTTGGGCGATCAAGCTCGACAGTCCGGGCCCGGTTTTCTTCCGGCAGAGCCGTCATGGCTTTAACAATCAGATTATCCGCGTTTGGAAGTTCCGATCCATGCGTCATGCGCCCGAGACGGACCGGCAAATGCCGCTGCAAACCTATGCAGGCGACCCTCGCATCACCCGGATCGGTCGCGTGATCCGGCCGAGTTCGATCGATGAGCTGCCGCAATTGATCAATGTCATCAAAGGCGAAATGTCGCTGGTCGGGCCGCGTCCACATGCGGTCGGAATGACCGCCGAGGAACAGTCGGTGAATAGCATTGTCGGCGACTATGCCCACCGCCATCGCGTCAAACCCGGCATTACCGGCTGGGCACAGATTAATGGCTCTCGCGGCCCGGTGCACACCAAGGCCCTGGTTTGCGAACGGGTTCGGCTCGACATGGAATATGTCAATCGATCCTCTTTCTGGCTCGATTGCTTTATCCTGATTATGACCGTTCCGCGCCTGTTTGGCGATTGCCACAAGGTGCGATGAAGATGGCATATGAGCGCCCACATGCGCCGACGCCGGCGCCCGCCAATCTCCTGACCGGGACCACCGATCAGGGTGAAGACGTCGTCTCTAACGGCAAACAAGGTGAGGCAAAGATCTGCATCTGCGTGCCCACCTGGAAGGAGAATGCGGACGCACTGTTCGCCAGCTTAGTGCGCCTACCGGGCGCCGAAGCGTGCACGCTTTTGGTGTTTGATGATGGCTCTCAAGACTCTGACCTGACGCGCCAATTGACCCGTCAAATCCGGCGTTATCCCGGACCGGCACGGCTGATCTCAGCCCCCAAAAATGTCGGACGAAGCCACGCTCGGAACCGATTGAGAGCGCTAGCGGAAACCGATTGGATTCTGTATCTCGACGCCGATATGCAGCCCGATGATGGCGATTTTCTCAATCGCTATCTGCGCGCGATCGCCGCGCGTGACGCGCCTGCCCTGTTTGTTGGCGGGTTTTCTCTGCGACATGCCCATCCGACCGAGGAGACCCAGCTTCATGCCGCCCAATCGCAAGGCTCAGAATGCCTGCCTGCGCGCGCCCGTGAGCGCGAGGCCGGACGCTATGTCTTCACCTCAAACCTGCTGGTGCACACGCAGATCTTAGAGCAAGTCTCATTTGACCCTGGCTTTCAAGGTTGGGGGTGGGAAGATGTCGATTGGGGCCTGCGCGTCGCGGCGCAGTTTCCGGTCTTTCACATCGACAATTCCGCCACACATTTAGGGCTGGATGATGATCAGACTCTGCTTCGCAAATACACAGAATCTGACGAGAATTTCTTGCGTATGAACGCGCGTCATCCTGAGCAAATGCGCCAGTCTCGCCTGTTTCGCATGGCCCGCCTGCTCTGCCGCGCGCCGGGGCGTGAACAGATTAAACGGACCGCGCACCGGCTCGCACAGGTGCGTTGGTTGCCGATCAAGACCCGCCTGTTCGCGCTCAAGCTGTACCGCGCCGCGCATTATGGTGGGCGCTTATGATCAGCGTCGTCGTGCCCACCTTTGACAGACCGAACAGTTTGCAGCGCGCCGTGCGGAGCGTGTTCGCGCAGACCCTTGCAGACGATACAGGCTTCACCCTCATCATAGTCGACAATACGCCGTCTGGAACCGCCGCCGCGACACTGGACGCTTTGCGCCGCGCCTGTCCCGATACGATCGTTTTCAAGACCCTGCACGCGCCGGAGCCTGGCGTGGCCAATGCGCGCAATGCCGCCATGGACCTTGTCGAGGGACCGCTTGTGGCGTTTTTAGATGATGATCAGTCTGCCCCACCCGATTGGCTTGAAGCTTTATTGGCCGCTTACGAAAAGACCCCGGCAGCGGTCACGTTCGGCCCCGTCAAAACGGCGCTGCCTGACGGGATCCGCCAGCACCGCACCTATTTCGAAGCCTTTTTTGCCCGCGCACTGAGCGCCGAAAGCGGTTATATCGATGAGGCCTTTGGGTGTGGCAATGCGCTGATCGATTTCGCCCAAATCGCCGGGCCTAAGCCTTGGTTCGACGCGAAAATGAACGAGATGGGCGGCGAGGATGATCTTCTATTTGACCGAGTCCGGCGCTCCGGCCAGCGATTCGCCTGGGCCGCAGACGCGCGTGTCTGGGAACATCCGCCAAAAGCCCGCGTGACCCTGCGCT
>JBCBYJ010000192.1:0-3984 GCA_039815905.1 Pseudomonadota bacterium
ATCAGATCGCCAACCGGCATACGGTCCAGCGTGTTATCATCGGCGCTGACGGCAAACTCAAACGCATGTGGACGGCTGATCAGACCGGCGGGGCGCTTGTCCCGAACCAGGATGAAGTATTGCGCGTCACTGTCCTTTTGGAACATCTCGACGACATGCGACAGTGGCGCCGCGGCTGAGATCGGCCGCGCCCGTTCGACATAATTGCCCAAGATAACAGGCATCGCTAACCCCATACTCTACTAACGCGTATGAGAAATTGCCTGGAATTCCTTTACGGCTTGCAAACCGAACTGACTTTTTTGCGTTTAGACGTCGCTATGATGCGTGACGATCTTGTGCACTAAGCCATACTTCATCGCTTCTTCAGCGCTCATCCAATGGTCGCGGTCTGTATCTTCGACGATCTTCTTGAGCGGCTGACCCGTTGCTTCAGCGAAGATTTTGTTCAAGCGCTCACGCATCCGAACGATCTCTCGCACCTGAATCTCAACATCAGAGGCCTGACCGCCAACGCCACCACGGGGCTCGTGCAAGAGGAAACGGGTATTCGGAAGCGCGAAGCGGTTTTCCTTCTTGGCCGCCGCATAGATCAGCGCGCCAGCACTGGCGACCCAGCCTGAGCCAAGCACTTTAACCGGTGCGCCCACAAATTTGATCATATCATGGATCATATCGCCAGATTCGACATGCCCGCCAGGCGATGAAATCACCAAGAGAATCGGATCCGCGCTGTCAGAGGCCAGCGCCAATAAGCGTTCGCACACGCGGCGCGCCAGTTTATCATCGACGCCGCCGGTCAGCAAAATCGTGCGGGCGTTGAACAGCGCTTCTTCCAGAAACGCATTCGGTTCGCTCAGCGGTGCGGCTTCGGTTTCATCATCAAGGCGGGCCATGAATACTCCGGTCTAGTCTAGACTGCGATTTGAGGTGCATAGTGCCGCGGGTCAAGCGGCCATATGCCTATTTTGTGTGGGTAACCGTTAACCCAAGGATTTCAACGATCTGCTCGGGCTCTGGATCAGCGTCATCATAGCGCTCGATCAGTTCCATCGTAATCGCTTCGGGTGGGTTGGAGATAAATTCGATCCGGCCGCCGCTTTCAAGATAAACGGCATAAGACTCCAGCCAGGCTTCTGCGGGCGGAAATTCTGCCGCAGCACTGGGCTTGCCCATACGCATAATCGTTCCGAGGTAAGAGCGCAGCTGTTCCGGCTCCATACTGCCAAGCATGGCGCCCCATCCCTCATTTGGATATTCTTTGCCAAGATCATGCGCGAACCCGAACAATTTATCGTATCCGCCTTTATCAACCTCAACAAATTGGGCGCCGCGAAAGGCGAAAACTTGTTCGAAAGCTTGCTCAAACAGGGACTCGCGGTCTTCAGATTCATACGCGACTTTGACCTGATCATAATTCGGCAAGGTGAGGCCGAGATCGAACGTGCTTTGCCCATAGCCATCCGCATCGAATGCCATGGCGAAGTCGGTCGGACCGGTATCTGCATCCCATTTCAGGCTAAACGCAGCGTCAAATGGCAATGTATCAAGACCGTGTTGGGGCAGCAATTCAATCGCTTTTTCCACCCCTTCGCGAACCTGCTCCATCTGCGTGCGGTCGCTTTCGTCGATGTCTTCGAGGGCCGCTTCATTCAAGAATGTCTCGAACAGAATTTGGAAAAACCCGGTCAGCTCGCCGGTGTTTAACGTTGCGCCTGTTATGCCAAAGCTGAGATCGCTCGGGATCACCCATTCAAAATTATCGCCATTGAAATAGGCTTGATCGGCGGTCAAATATTCGCGGTCATTCAGCCGCGTCCGATAGCCCGAGAACGCCCAGCGACCGAGGCTGAGCAAGTCGCGCTCATCCATTCCAGGCAGTTCAGAACGGGCAAGATAGCCCATAACTTTGTCTAGGCGCATATCGGTGATCCGCGCTTCATCATAGCTTTCGGATTGGGCTAGGGTAAAGCCAGCAGGCAGTCCCGGCAGCGCCATCACGTCTTCTGGATCAAGATCGCCGCCAAACTCATTCACTTGTCCGCCGGAAACGCCGCGGGCGAGATTAAGGTCAATATCAAACCCGCGGACATTGCGCGCGCCAGCGAAATCCACCGAGTAGTCTGCGGTGGTCGCAGCGCCGGTTTGGCGAAATTCCAGCTTGGTCTGGCTGCCGAATGAGACGCTCTCATCAATCGAGATCGATCGGGTAATCGCGACCAGCTGCTGGGCAATATGGATCAAACTGAGGACGTCTTCTGGGATCTCCTCATCGAACTCTGCGACCGTCTCGGCAGAGAGCGGGACGAACTCCCAAGGGCGCAGCGACACGCCAGTCGCCACAACCCGCTCGATATTGCTTTCAAACGTGTCGAGCGAGATTTCGAAATCGTCTGGGAAATCACCGTCTACTTGAGTAAGCATTCCGCCAATCCAGGCATTGAGCGTTTGCGATATTCCAAAATAGGACGCGTTTGTACCATCCAAGCGCGTGAAAATTGCGCCGCTTTCGGACAAGCGCTCACCGGCGAGGCGCGCGGCCAAGAGATCTGGCTCTAGGCCCCAAATTCTCGCCTCTTCAAAGCTCAACCCGAAGTGTTGATCTTCGCCAAACCCGATCGCCAGTCCCGAAAAGACCGTCGCTCCACTGGCTGCGTCGAAGGATTTTGAGTCCCAAGTGAGCGAGGCATAAGATGGCAAGGCCGCGACAAGACCGGTAAGGTCCGCTTCGCGCGCATCAAGGACCACAAAAGCCTCATTTGCCGTGGCTATGAACGCGTCATAGTCTGCATCTGTGGTTGCCGCTTCGACCGCTGTCAGGGGCGCATCTGACACATCTGTACGATCCGTACACCCCGTGGCAAAACAGGCGATAGAGACCGCCGCAAACAGTGTTCCATATTTCATTGCAATCTCCATAATTTAGTGGCCTCCAAAGGCCATCAGCGCGTTGACGTCGATGCCGTGCGCCCGCAATCGATCCGCCCCGCCTAGATCCGGTAAGTCCACTAAAAAGGCGGCGGCGACAACCGCCGCATCCGCGCGGCGCAGCAATTTCAGTCCAGCTTCTGCTGTGCCGCCCGTCGCAATCAAATCATCGACCAAAAGGACCTGATCGCCCGGCTTTAGGGCATCAGTGTGCATATGCAGTTCATCTGTCCCATATTCCAGATCATAGGCTTCACTAAAGGTCTGCCAGGGTAATTTTCCTGGTTTGCGTAAGGCCGTAAACCCAGCGCCCAGCGCCACAGCGAGCGCCCCGCCGAGAATGAAGCCGCGCGCATCAATACCCGCCACTTGGTCTATATTCTGGGCCTTATAGGGCGCAGCCATGGCTTCAACTGCGGCTTTGAAGGCCCCTGGGTGCGCCATCAGCGTGGTCACGTCCCGAAACAGGATCCCGGGTTTAGGATAATCCGGAATGGTGCGAATATACGGCTTGAAATCCATCCTCTTAATGGACCGACCCAGGCGTTGGCGGTTTTTGGTCAGGCGTGGGCTCTGGCTCAACGATCTCTGGCTCGACCATATCGGCTTCACTTAGCGAGTCTGGGGGCGAGTCCGAGGGCGAATCCAGGGGCGTATCGGAGGGCGTTTCAGAGGGCGTTTCGGCTTCTGCCTCCAGCAGGGTTTCAGCGACTGGCGCTGGTTCCAAGGGCTCTATCTCACCTGGCGCCGGGGTGGGCGCTTGCGCTTCTATGATAGGTTCTGGGTCTGGCGCTGGCTGGACGTCAACCGCTGGCACAGGATCCAACTCGTCAGGTGCCGGAGCCGTTTCGACTTGGGTCTCCTCGGCCTCCACCGCTTCAACAGCATCATCGATCACATCCCCATCAGCGCTCTCGTCGATTTCTGCGTCCGCCTCAGGCAAAATGACAGGGACCGGTTTCGGCTTACGCGTCCAGAAGGGTGCATTCGGATCGGCTTTGCGATCATATTGCATCGCATAGAATTCATGTGCGGTATGGGTGAGTGGCCTCGGCG
>JBCBYJ010000193.1:0-3982 GCA_039815905.1 Pseudomonadota bacterium
AAGACGGATCGAATCGGGAAAACAATATATTGTCCTATTGTCTCAAATAGTCTGATCAAAGGCGCACGCAGTGATGACGTCTTCAGCGCCTATGCCAGTGCTTCAATCGGCGCGCTCAATGCCATTACGAACCCAGAATAATCGTAAGAAAGCAAGCGCCTAACCATTCCGTCATTTAAACAATCTTAACTATGCTCTGACGACGGTATGGTGAATCAAGACTTTCAGTAGAGGGTCCATTCACGCAGCGGTGTTTTTGGTTTGCTAAACGGCAAACGGCTATGTACCAGGCGCGGCTGGATCTGGGTAAGGTCACGTTCGGGGACAATTATGACTGACATACGAACTTATGCTTCTTGTATTGCGCTGGCGCTGAGCGCTGCGGCTTGTTCCAGTGGTGGAGAGGACGGCGATCCCGTTCCGACTGCGCCGCCGACGGGCGGCCAACCGACGCCGACAACACCGGTCTCGCCGCCTCCGCCGCCTCCACCACCGCCTCCGCCGCCGCCACCACCACCGCCGCCGGTGACCTCGCAATCGGTATCCTTTTCTGGCGAAACTGAGATTTGGCACCCGATCACATTGACCATTGAGGGTCCAAGCGCCGATGAAGCCGGCACGCCGAACCCGTTTTCAGACTACGCCCTGAACGTGACGTTCACGCAAGGCAGCAGCAGCTACACCGTGCCGGGCTATTTTGCCGCGTGCGGTACGGCAGCTGAAACCGGCTGCACGACTGGCGATCAATGGCGCGTGCATTTCGCCCCGGATGCCCAGGGCAATTGGGATTATACGATTTCCTTCCTGGAAGGCGCTGATGTGGCTTTGAATGGCACCGGGACTCCGGTCGCGGCGCTTGACGGCATCACCGGCTCTTTCTCGATTGGTGCCAGTTCTAAATCGGCTCCAGATCTCAGAGCGCCCGATCGTGGCCGCCTGCAATATCAAGGCGCGCACTATCTTCAGTTTCCAAATGGCGATCCGTTTTTCAAAGCCGGGGCTGACGCGCCGGAAAATACGCTGGCCTATGACGACTTTGATGCCACACCCGATCGCGGCAATCGTCGCAAAGACTGGTGGCCGCATCTCGATGATTTCGGCTCAGCGACGGGCGCAAGCGCCTATGTTTGGCAGGGCACGAAAGGCCAAGAACTTCTTGGCGCCTGGTCCTATCTCGCGGACCAGGGCGTCAATGCTGTGTCCTTCCTGACCTTCAGCTTGGGCGGAGATGATGAGAATGTTTTTCCACATCTCTTGACCGGCACAATCGCAGATTATGAATCGCTGGGCAAAAGCGCTCAATGGGCGCAAGGGGTCCATCCGGATCGCTTTGATGTGTCGAAATTGGATCAATGGGACCGCATCTTTTCTTATGCTGATCAGCTTGGCCTCTTCATGCATTTCAAGACCATGGAAACCGAGAATGATCAGTTTATGGATGGCGGCTCGTTCGGGCGTGAAAGACAGATTTACTATCGTGAGCTGGTCGCCCGGTTCGGTCACCATTTGGCGCTGAATTGGAATGTCGGTGAGGAATATTCTCTAAGCTCAACGACGGCGCAGGACACGCTGGCCTATCTCGAGCAGATCGATCCTTATGGCCACTTGCGGGTGCTGCATACATTCCCCAATCAAAAGGATCAGCAATATAACCCGCTGCTTGGTAACGCCTCCGAGCTGACCGGTGCATCGATCCAGACCAGCAATCAGAACTTTACCGATGTGCGCTCGAACTTGACCACATGGATCTCGCGCTCGAGCAGTTCGGGCAAACCCTGGGTCGTCGCGTTGGACGAGCCTGGAAGCGCGTCTGGCGGCGTTGCGGTTGATGCAGCGTATCCGACTGGGCAGCTGCCTGAGGCGCGCAACCAATCCGACAATCGCACCCAAGTCCGTGGCCGCATTTTGTGGAATGCATTGACCGCGGGTTCTGCTGGGGTTGAGTATTATTATGGCTATCAAACCGGCTGCGATGATTTGGCCTGTGAGGATCATGAGACCCGTCAGACCAAGTGGTCGGATGCCGCCAATGCACTGTCATTCTTCGAAACCCATGTCGGCGCAAAGGCGCTCAATATGGCCGAGTCTGATTCGCTTCTAACCACGGGATCTGGCGGTGGCTCCAATGCCAGCTCCGGGGTGTATAGTTTGCCAAGCAGCCCACAAACCTTCGCCATCGAAGCCGAAGATGTCGGCACCAACCCGCCCGATGATTGGGTCTTTGAGAATGATAAGACCGGCTTCACGGGGACGGGCTATTATCGCTGGGCCGGTCCGGATCTGTTCAACATAAACGGCGCGGGTAGCGGCATTATCAGCTATGTTGTCGACATTCCTGCAAGTGATGCAGGGGATTATCGCTTCGCGTTCCGAGGACGCCGAATTTCGCGAACCGATGGTCGCACCGATCTTAACAATGATATCTGGATGCGGATTATCGAGGAATCGAGTGGCCAACAGGTTCAGCCAAATGGTCAGTCCGGCCAAACTTGGTGGAAAATGTTCTTTAGTGGCAGCCTGACCAATTGGGTCTGGTCGAATAGTTTAGATCGCCAGGACGGCACCAAGCTGCCAGCGACCTATAATCTCGCCGCTGGACGCCACCGGATTGAGATCTCTGGCCGGTCAACCGAATTGCACTTGGACCGGATGACGCTGAATAAAGGCACCAGCCGCTCCACCAATGAGAGCGATACGACCACGTCCGATGGCACAGTCAGCTCAAGCCCATCCGGCGCCTCTCCCGGCAGCAATGATAGCGACAATTACTTGTTTGCAGATCCTGGTGATTTGTATGTCGCCTATCTTGCTTCAGATGCGGACGAGCAAGTGCTCGATTTAAGCAGTGAATCTGGCACTTACACAGTGCGGTGGTACGATCCGGTTGCGGGCGGCGCGCTGCAAACAGGGTCAGTTAGCTCAATTTCTGGCGGCGATTTCCGCGCGCTTGGCGACCCGCCGTCTAATGTCAATGGCGAATGGGTGGCTCTCATCAGCCGCTAAGACGCGTCAAAAACCTAGAACACCCAAAAGTAAGCCCGGTCGATCTATTCGGCCGGGCTCGCTGCTATTGCGGGCGGGCGTCCGGTTTGCCGCGGCGCTGGATAGGACCAGCCCCACCACACCGCCGCGCTCGACGTCACGATTGCAAACAAAGTGATCAGCCAAGCCGGGCAGGCGGCAATCCAATCGGCAACGGGTTGATACGCGTCTGAATAGCCGACCGTGTAATAGCCCAGCACCATCACGACTGTTCCGGCAAGCGCCGCACTGAACGGTACAATCGATTTGCCATTCAGATAATCGCGGAGGATTAAAACCAAGCAGAACGCGGCGGCGAGAATGAAACTCGCGTCCAACGCGGCGCCGAACTTTGGCAAGTCTTCCAGTCCCCGAATGAGAAATCCTGGTACATAATTGCTGAACAGACGCGAGATGGATGGACCGGCCAGCAAGATGACCGTCCCGAGCATATACCGGGCATGAAGATCCGGAGTACGACGATAGCGAAGCGCCAACGCATAAAGCGCGACAAAGGCGGCTGAGACCACCAGATCCGCGACCGAGAGCGCGGTGCCGAACATGTCTTTAAAAGGCGAGTCTCCAATCAATGTGTGCTGCGTGACCAACAGTCCGCCAATGGTGAAAACCGGAACCAAAGGCAGGCTCGCCATACCCGACCAAACATGCAGTTTCCATTTGCGATGATGCGCAGTCCAGTTTTGCGTCATGACCAGCACAATCCACAGCGTTGCGGTGATACCGTGCAGGTGATGGACCCAAGGCGCTTTCGGCAAAATGGCATAATAGGTTGGCAAAAAGGCCGCGAAAGTGAGTGCCATGAAGGCGGCGACATACCAATGGGCGCGTGGAAAAGGCAGCATGATCAAGTCCTCGTGTCTCTATGCAGCGTAGAAACAGGCCTCGCGGCTCGAACTGCAAGTGCGGCAGCGGGTTTGGCCGAGCCGTGTCCGCGTCTGAC
>JBCBYJ010000194.1:0-3953 GCA_039815905.1 Pseudomonadota bacterium
AGCAAAGGTCGTAAATAATCTGCGCGATTAGGCGCCTAGCGGGCAGCCTTCAATCGTGATCCGGTGCATGACCCGGCGCTGGCCATGATAATCATTCAAGGCCCAATGCCAGGTCGAACGATTGTCCCACATGGCGATCGAGCCTGGCTGCCATTGGAAACGATGGTGCAGGTCGGACCCCGAAATGACATGCGCATAGAGATCTGACAGCACTTGATCGCTCTCGGCCTTGTCGAGGCCAACCACTTCACGGGTAAAGGCGGGATTGACGTAAAGCGCTTTGCGGCCGCTGAGCGGGTGTTTGATCACAATCGGATGCTCTGGATCGCTTAGCAATTCAGCTACGGCCGCGTTGCCGATCCGATGCGTCCCGTTTTCATGCGTGCCGGCATCGGACGTGCGATAATAGCTGTCCGGACCTTCGCCGAAAATATGCTTGCCAGAATGCACGGCGCGGCGGCCCTCGATCTTCTTTTTGAGGGCCTCTGGCAACGTCTCATAGGCCTTATACATAGAGGCAAACATCGTATCGCCGCCGCTTTTCGGCAGCTCTCGTGCGACCAAAACAGAGCCCAAAGCGGGCTCATAATCATATGAGTGATCGGTGTGCCAACCGCCACCTATATTGTCTTTCTGGTCCGGCTCTTTCGCCACCATCGCGATTTGCGGATAGTCGGGATGCGCGGCGAAGAAGCGATTGACATTGATCTCGCCAAATCGATTGGCAAACGCGATATGATCCTCTTCAGAGGTCTCTTGATCGCGGAAAAAGATCACCCCATGCCTGGCAAAGGCCTCGCGAATGGTGGCGAACTCTGACTCGCTGAGCGATTTGATATCAATGCCGGTAATCTCGGCGCCGACCCCGCCCACGGGGGTGACTTGAATAGACATGTTTTCCTCCAAGACTTCTTATGTTCGAAGCTTATGTGATGGCCACTATAAGCGCTTGACGCCGCGACCGTCAAAGCCGGTTTGAAATGCGTTCTCGAAACGGAGGCTTGCAATTCGCGCCAGCTTCTGGACTGGTCGGATTGAAGATTTAAGACTAAACGGACCTCATGACAGCGCTAGACAGTTCCGCCCCGACCCTTGACGACGCCAAAGCCGCCTTGCGCGCGCATGCCGAGCGGATTGCCTTGGACCCGAAAACCAATTCGGTCTTCTCTTATGCCCAAGATCTGTTCCGCGCTTTAGAGACCGGTGATCTCACGCTGGATGATTTAGACGACACCATTCAGTCGGTCTTCGCCCCTTTGATTCTCGGCCGGGCCGAGCGCTTTCGCCAGCAACATGCCACCGAATCCGATCTGCAAGGCCGCTTGGATGAATTGGCCGCCACCAGTTGGGAGGCGTTTCGCCAAACCCTCGAAACACCCGCAGGCGGGGTCGTCTTTACCGGCCATCCGACCTTTGCTCTCTCTCAAACGGTGCGGGCCGCCTTTGCCGCGCATGCGTCGGACCATAGCGCAGCCAGCGCCGCGGCGCTCACGAGGGCTATTCAGGAGGATAGCCGCGCCTGGTCACACTCCATCTCGCTGCCCGGTGAACATGCCGAGGCACAAGACACAATCACCCATGCCCAAACCGCGCTCGCCCGCTATGCCAGGCAAGTCTTTGACACGGCTCGCGCGCGCTTTCCCAAAGACTGGCGTACTCTGGTGCCGGCCTTGCCAACGCTGGCAAGTTGGGTCGGTTATGACCTAGACGGGCGCACCGATATTCACTGGTCGCAATCCTTTGCCTTGCGCCTGCAGGAAAAAGCCACCCAGCTCAGCCGTTATGCCAACGAAGTTGAGGCCATTGCGACAGGCGTGTCTGGCGATATCGCGGCTGAACTCGCGCGCGTGCAAAATCAATTGTTCAAAGCTGCCGCGCTCACCGTCACCGAGGCGGAAATGTTCGGCCAAGACCTCACTCAACCCCATCATTTGGTCGCCGCCGCCAACCAACTCACAGCGCCGCATCCCGATCGTTTGGTCAGCGTACAGCCGGTGATCGATCAGCTGCGTAGGCTGGGCGCGGCGGCTGACACGGACGCATTCGCAACGGACCTGCTCGTCCTTGCCGCCAAGATGGACACGCTGAAGCTTGGCACGGCGCGCATCCATTTGCGCCTCAATGCAGAACAGATCCGAACCGTCATCAGCCGCGATATTGGGCTGGAAACTGAGAATCGGGATCTTGGCCGCATCGCGCTCAACAAACTCTCGCAACTCGCCCGGCCCAAAGCGCCATTGGAGGTGAATTTCGCCGATCTGTTCCTGGAACAATCGACCGCGCGCCGCCAATTTATGATGTGCGCGCAATTGCTCAAACATATCGATGCGGACTCAACGATCCGATTCTTGATTGCCGAAAGCGAGAACCCGGCCACGGTCATGGGCGCGCTGTATTTGGCGCGCCAATATGGGGTTGATCATCAGCTCGACATTTCGCCGCTGTTTGAGACCCCAGAGGCGCTCGAAACCGGTGGGCGGTTCATGGCGCAATTGCTTCAAGAGCCAGAATTCATCGCCTATCTGAAACGGCGCGGCTATGTCAGCGTGCAGCTCGGTTTCTCTGATGCCGGGCGCTTCATTGGCCAAGTGTCCGCCGATATGGCGATTGAGCGGATTCACAATCTGATCAGCCGCGCCGTCGCCTCTGCCGATGCCGATCTCGCCTTGCTCATCTTCAACACCCATGGCGAGTCGATGGGCCGCGGCGCCTGGCCCGGCTCGTTTGATCAGCGCTTTGACCATTTGCTCAGCCATTGGACGCGTCAGCAATCGCGCGATCGCGGCGTGCCTCTGCGCCATGAGGTCAGCTTCCAAGGCGGCGATGGCTATCTTCATTTTGCCAATGATAGCCTCGCCACGGCGACGTATAACGCGTTTGCCTTGCACTTAGTGTCCGACCCGCAAGACAGCCAGGACGATCCGTTTTACTCGCGCACCGATCTGGTCTGGGACTTTTATCGCGCCCTACGACAATGGCATGAGCGCCTCTTCGCCAATCCTGATTATGGCCATTTGCTGAACGATTTTGCGACCAATTTCCTGGTCAAAGCCGGATCGAGACAACGCCGCCGCAGCTCGGGCCCAGCGGGTCCGCGATCGCTACGGGCGATTTCTCACAATGCGACATTGCAACAGCTCGGCGTACCCGTGAATACGGCTGCTGGCATTGGCTCGGCGCTGCGGCGGGAACAAGATCAGGTCAATGATCTCATCCATGACTCGCCGCGCATGCGAGGCTTGATGAAGCTCGCCTCGTTTGCCCGTTCCGCCACCAGCATTCCGGTGCTGCGCGCCTATGCCAGCGTCTATGACCCTTCATTCTGGGTGATGCTGTCAAAGTTCGCCGACGACCCGGAAAAAGCCCTCGGCTATCGGCGGATTTATTACCTCTTGCAAAACGCCGACACCCAGCGCTCGATCGAAACGATTGCCAATACGCTGACCATTGATCTCACCAAGTTTGACACCATGCTCAGTCAGATGGACCGCGCGCCCAGCGATGAGGATCGCCGCGAAGCGCGATTGGATATGCACGTGCTGCACGCCATTCGCCAAGCGTTGATGATGCAAGCTCTGGCTCTGGCCGGTCAATTGCCAACGGTCTCGCGCCGCCATGAACGCAGCGTCGTCGACATCATGACCCTGATCCGCGAGATGCAAATCGGTGAAGCGGTCGATCTGTTATGCCAAATCTTCCCGGCCTCGCGCGAAGAAGAAGCGCGCCTGACCGCTCTGACCGAACCGGGTCACATGACTGGTAATCCGAGCAATGGCTATGACCAGCTGCATGATGAAGTGATCAAACCCTTAGAGGCGATTGACCGGCTGATGCACAAAATCACGCTCGCCGTTTGCCAGGCCTATGGCGCTTATGGCTAAGTCCTAAAGGACATGAGACGCTGCGTCGGTCGCCGCGGCCTCCATAAGGCGCGCCTTTTGCGGCCAGGAATT
>JBCBYJ010000195.1:0-3932 GCA_039815905.1 Pseudomonadota bacterium
CTATGAACCGTCTATTAGTCGCTGAATCGCTCTTTTCGGCCTGGCAAGAGTAGGCCTAGCCTGGCTCCGCGATACCTGACGCCTCTGCCCGCCGCGCCTTGCGCATTCGCCGCGCACCAGAGGCGGGCCTCACCGCGATTGCTTCAAAATCGCATCGCAGCGACGAGACCAATGCGTTTCTCGACAGCCAGCCGATTGCTGATGTGATCTCCGCGGGCTCTTCGCTAAAATTCTGTCTGATCGCAGCAGGCGAAGCAGATCTCTATCCCCGCCATGGCCGAACCATGGAATGGGACACGGCGGCCGGTCAAGCCGTCGCAGAAGCCGCCGGCGCGCGCGTCACCGAAGAAGATGGACAGCCACTGCTTTATGGCAAAAAGGCACGCGGATATGACAATCCCTATTTCATTGTCTGGGGCGACGTGACCCCGCCTGTGCCCGCCTAGCCCACCCGCTCTGGTCCGTCCCCGTCGCTGAAACGACGGCCCAATTCTGACAGAGAGTTCACGTCACGGGCGCTCGACAAAGCTCAATAAATCCCGTGAATTAGCGCCGTAGCGCTGCGGGGGCGGCGAATTTTGAGCGACCTATATCGACATGACTAAAATGACCCCTGTAAATGCGGCGCCTGTGATTGCAGGGCTGAGCCTGCTGGGCGCGTGCGCCAGTCAGCCGCTGACCTTGAATGACAATCAAATCGTCCCTGGCCAGCGTGTCGGCGATGTCGAGATTGGCATGCCGCTCGATCAATTGCTGGCCCTGAAAGGCGTGCCTCGCAAAACCATCCCCATTCGCGGCACCGCGGCCACCACTTATGTCTTCGATGGCTTCACAATCGGCGCGCATGATGAGGTGTATTGGATTATCGTCCAGGACGCGCGCTTTCGGACAATAGAAGGGATCGCCAAAGGCTCCGAACAGATCACCACACGCGCCGTCTTTGGCGTGCCCGATTGTGTCGTCTCAAAGACGGGCAGCACGATTTATGATTATGGCAATATCTATTTTGACGTCGACAATGAGACCGGCCGTGTCGCCCAGCTCGGTGTGATGGCGAAGACCCAAAACTGCGACAGCTAAGCCGCCGCCAGCGACGGAGACCCCGGCGCGGATCGTTTGACCTCTTAAGATCCACACCAAAGAGGTCCAAACATGAAACGCCGTTTTCTTCCCGTTCTCGCCCTGCTGATCGCGGCACTGCCGAGCGCCTGCGCCCATGATCGCGATGACAATCCCCCAGGCCGCGTCGGTGGCCCTGGCACCAATTGGGAAAACCCACCCGGCCCTGTTGGTGGCCCCGGCGCAAGCCCGGATCGCCGCGTCCTGATGGTGCGCAGCACCCAAGTTCGGGTCATTGCGCGCCCGGGCGGCTACTATTATCATCCCAGATATGGCTATTGGCATGGGACTTATGGCTGGTGGAACCAAGCCGCGAAATGTTGGTATGACCGCGATGACAACCCGCCAGGCCGCGCCGGAGGCCGCGGTACGAATTGGGAAAACCCGCCTGGCCTAAAAGGCGGCCCAGGCGCCTCGCCCGATCGCTATGGACGGTGCCGGTAGAGGAATAGTGAGAAGAGAAAGATAAAGATCAGATGCAGAGACTGTTTATCGCCGCGTGTTTGGCTGGGCTTATGGTCCCAAATGCCCCCATGGCCTGGTCCGAAACACCGCCTTGTGTCGAGGACCGCGCTGCCCTTCTCAGCTTAGATTTCAACGATTTTGACCAAGACATGAATGGCGGCTGGCGTGCGATCGCGCAACGCGAGGGGTGCGAATTAGACGCTGCTGATCTGATCGCGCAGTATCGCGCGCAGGTCGAAGATGATCCGGAATTTCAGGGCCTCTCGACGCTGATCTGGCACGAGGCTCAAGTCCGCGCGCTCGCCGATCAAATCGGTCCAGCTTTGGCGCTGTTTAAGCAGGCGAACAAACCGGTGGCATCAAACGGGGACAGGGCCTGGAAACATTATGTCGAAGCGACCATTGCTTTCCTCGAACACGACCGCGACGCGCTGGATGCCGCCCATGCCGCTTTAAAAGCTCTGCCCGAGCCTGACCATTGGGCCAGCCTGGTGGCGCGGACCGAAGAGAAATATGGATTCACGCCCGTCTGGCCGAACAATCTACACGTCGTCGAGGCGCTGCAAGCCTGTTTTGAAGACTCCTATGCGGTCGCCTATAGCAAATGCAATAGAGGCCTCGCCCGCTCGCAGTGATCCATAGCCGCGCGCCACTCGGAATCGACGTTTCGCTTGTGACGTCTGCTTTGGGTCGGGGCAGATCTTGCGCGGGCCTAATTGAGGTCTTTTTCAACGCGCGTGATAGCGTCCGCATCGACGCCGATAAGACCGTCGCCCGCCTTTCCTTGTGGGCGCAAACAATGATACTGTTTTGTATGGCTCAAAAGATCATCTTGGCCTCAATTGGCTCTTTGGGCGATTTACATCCCTTTATTGCCATTGCTCAAGACTTACAGGCACGAGGACATGCCGTGATTTTGGCTGTCTCGGAAGATCAAGTTGAGAAAGTCAGGTCTGCTGGACTGCTTGCGCACCCCATTCTTCCAACCAGTGATGCGATGAATCAGACGCTCGAAATGAGTTCGGCCGAAGTCACGCAGAAGATGATGGACGACCTAAATTTTGTCGTCGAAAATGTGATGTTGAGGTTCCTCAACCATGGCGTTGCCGCCCTAGATGAGATTGCCGCGGACGCGCAGGCAATTGTTGGAACCATCATGACGCTTCCCGCCGCGATCATAGCTGAGAAGCACGCGATACCGTATGTTTCAGCAGCGCTCCAACCGATGACATTGCCCACCGTTTACGATGCGCCTCGCACGCCGGAATATTGGATGCTCGCGTCTCAAAACCAAGGGAAACTCGGTCGCGTCTGGAACCGATTGTGGATGCCGATCATTCGCGCGGAAACCAAGCGTCGCTTTGCCAAACCCATCAACGCGGTGAGACAAGACTTTGGACTGCCGCCTTTAAAGCGCGCGCCATTATTAGAGCTTGAAGTCGATCCTGTCGCCACACTGGCGCTCTATTCCCAACACTTTGCGCCGTTGCAGCCGGATCATCCGGAGACAACATCCCAAACCGGTTTCGCGATGTTTGATAGCCAGACTGGAATGCCGCACCCCCTAGACGATGACATACAGTCATTTCTCGAAGCGGGCGCGCCGCCAATTGTGTTTTCTTTGGGCAGCTTTGCGGTCAACCTATCGGGGGATTTTTATCGCCTGAGCCATGCAATCGCTGAGCGCTTGGGCGAACGCGCGATCTTGTTGACCGGTTCTGCGTCCTCACTCGCGTCAAACGCCAATATTCTCGTGCGCGAATATGCGCCTTACTCTCAGCTCTTTCCCAAATCTAAGCTGATCGTCCACCATGGCGGTGTTGGCACGACCGCTCAGGCAATGCAGGCGGGCGTGCCACAGCTTATTGTGCCCCACTTGGGCGACCAGTGGGATAATGGCGCCCGAATTACCTCGCTTGGACTGGGAGGGACGCTGCCTGTGAAGTCATACACCGTCGACACGGCCTGCGACCTGATCCGAGATTTACTTTCAGATAGCGTCCTCTCAGCCAACGCGATTCGAGTGGCAAGTGCCTTGCGCGAAGAGCGCGGCGCGAAATTGGCGGCTGACGCAATCGAAGCGGCCCTTTAGGTACATAGCCGTTCACCCTGGACAACCCAGCAACGCGCCAACGCCGCCGCCGCCACCCCTTCCCGCTTGTTGCCCAAAAACGCCAAGCGCCCCTTACGCGTCCGTCTTGACCCGTGCTCGACCCGATTTTCGGCTGCCGCGATGGCGAGGACGGCGCTTATTATTTGCTGGCTTACCGCCCCGCTCGCCGTTGCCGCCGCTCGCGCGCGGGCGCCCGGATCAAGACGGACGCGGAAGGGGCGCTTGGCGTTTTTGG
>JBCBYJ010000196.1:0-3902 GCA_039815905.1 Pseudomonadota bacterium
CATCCCAAGCGATCACGCATGTATCGCTGTCTTTGGGCTGCGCCGGTGCCAAGACAAGCGGCAGATTGGCCTCCATAAGAACATGCTCAAACACGGGATTGAGGGGGTGGTTGGACTGCGTCGCCTCTTTCGGCAGGACGAAGGCGTCGGCAAGCGTCGCATATGCTGCGCCATAAATCGCCTCTGATCCGCGCTCTCGGCAAAACTCCGCCGACAGCCAGGGCCCTGCCGCTTTGGCGGCGTCCTGGAGATACGTGTTGAGATCGTCGACCAATTTGTCTTGAGCTTGCGTCATCGACGCAATCGCCGTGGCGCCGAGCGAGACGGTCTCAGCGCCGGTAATATAGACCACCGCATTGGCCGGATCTGGCATCGCGCAGAGGCCGGTTAGCGTGGTTTTTAAGCGCTTCGTAATCGCAATCGCAGTCTCTAAAGCTGGGGCGATTTCGCCCGGATTTCCACCTAGCATAATCGTAACAGACATCGCATAGCCCTCCTGTTTCGCTATAGCTGAAATTTAGGAAGCGCGGCCGCGACAGAGTATAAGTAAGAGCCCGTAAGTCTGCGGCGATTTAGAGCGGCTTATCATCATCTTCGAGGATGCGATGCGCGGCGCCGTCGAGATCGTCATACTGATCCGAATTGACCGACCAGAGAAACGCCAACAGGCCCAATAGTCCGAGCCCCAAGGCAACCGGAATGAGATAGACAATTATGCTCACGCCGACGCCATATGATTGATCCGCAAGGCGTTCAATGTGACGATCAGCGAGGAGGCCGACATCGCAATGGCGGCAATTAAGGGCGTGACATGTCCCGTCACCGCAATCGGCACCGCAATCGCATTATAGGCGGCTGCCAGTCCAAAATTCTGCAACATGACAGTCCGCGTGCGCTTAGCGACACGAAGCACGCGGTGGATGGCGTTTAGCCCGCCCGAATAGACCGCGTCCGAGGCCGATTGGGAGACGTCCATCGCGCCGCCCGGTGCGAGCGAGGCATGCGCCATAGCCAAAGCCCCGGCATCATTCAAACCATCTCCGACCATGAGTACTTTTTTGCCGCGCGCTTGCAGCTCAGACAAACGATCGGCTTTGCCTTGCGGCGAGACTTTGGCTCGCCAGGTTGAGATGCCGAGCTGTTCAGAAATGTTGGCAACAGCAACCTCTGTATCGCCCGACAGAATTTCGACGCTGAGATCCGCCGCGCTTAAGTCAGCGATCGCCTGGCTCGCGCCATCTTGCAACTGATCCTGAAACTGAAAGTGTTGCGGCGTTTGATCATCCGGCCCGAACCATAAAGTCGGACCCGTTGCGGACTCTGCAGCGGTCGCGCCAACCCAGTCGGCGGATCCGAGACGATAGCGCACTCCATCAATCCAGCCCTCAACGCCGAGCCCTGGCATCTCCTTGGCATCCTTGGCGAGCGGACCCGGGCCCGCCGCCGCGACAATCGCGCGCGACAGTGGATGCCGGCTGGCACGGGCGAGATGCGCCGCTAAGCTCACATCCGCCGAACCCGATGCGGATACGAGTTTGGGCGTGCCAAATGACAGCGTGCCGGTCTTGTCAAAAACCACATGATCAATCTCAGCAAAGCGCTCCAACGCATCTCCGGATCTTAAAAAGATGCCACCACGAAACAGACGTCCAGACGCCACCACTTGCGCGACCGGAGCCGCCAGAGCCAGCGCGCAAGGACAGGTGATGATCAGGGTCGCCACGGCGACCATAATCGCCTCTCGCGGCGAGGCACCGAGCATCAACCAAGCGATCAGTGTGAGGGCAGCGGTCGTGTGAACAAAGGGCACATAGAGCGCCACCGCTTTGTCTGCGATTTTGCGATATTGCGCGCGCTTTTGCTCCCCAGCTTCGAGCATTTGAGCAATGTTAGAGAGCAAAGAGTCCGAGGCCTCACCCAAAGCTTCGCCTTCGATTGGAGCGTCAAGATTGACGGTCCCGGCATAAAGGGTCTCACCGCTCTGAATGGCGCGCGGCAGGCTCTCTCCCGTCACCAGGCTTTCATCAATGCTACTGGTGCCGGAGGTGATTTTCAGATCGATGACGGCGCGCTCCCCGGCAGCCAGGAAAATCAAATCGCCTTTGGCGACATCTTCGGCGCGCACGCTTTGCACTTGCCCGGACGGGCTGATCCGATTGATCGAACGATTTTGCAAAGCCGCAAGATCATGCGCCGCCGCGTGCGCTTGTCGTCGCAGCCGAGCATCTAAGAAGCGGCCAATTAGCAAAAAGAAGAGCAGCATCACGCAGGCATCAAAATAAGCATGCGCGCCGCCGCTCAGCGTTTCCCAAACACTGACTCCAAAGGCCAGACTAAGCGCCAGCGAAATCGGCACGTCCATATTGGCGCGCCCATGTTTGAGAACGCTCCAAGCCGACTGAAAGAAATGCCGCCCGCTAAACAGCAGGACGGGCAAAGCAATCAGGCCTGAAATGGCATGTAAGGCGGTGCGCGTCGTTTCGCCCATCTCACCATGACCGCCCCAAACCGACACGGATAGAAGCATGATATTGGCCAGCGCAAAGGCCGCAACGCCCATCGCAATGAGCAGACGTCGTTCTTCCAGTTTGGCCGATTGGGCGGAGATGTCTTCAGAGAAGGCCGCAACGCCATAGCCAAGCCCCGCCACTTCGGCGGCCACTCGATTGGCAAGATCATCGCCCGACCAGGCGACGAACAGTTTGCCATTGGACAGGTTCATCCGCGCGTGTTCGACCCCGGCTATGGCGGTCACAGCGCCTTCAATTTTCGATATGCAGCCGCCACACTTCGCCCCGCGCACTGACAAAGTCAGCGTCTCCAACCCATCCTTTTTTTTGACAAAGGCTGAGAGATCACCCGTGGTCATATCCGTCGGCGGTTCTAATCCCGAAGGACACCCTTGGGCCGCAAGCAAAGTGAGGTCCGTCATGACACGATGAGCGTCTTATCTACGTTGAACAGCAGCTGCTCACCGTCCGCATCAAACACGCTGATCCGCAGCGTCCATTGACCCACATCCAGGTTGACATCTTCGACCCGGTATTCACCCGCGCCGAGCGATTGGAAAATCACCGCTTGATCGGCATCGCGCGTCGCATTGCGGCGCACCTCACCAATCACAGCATAGTTGGACAAAGGGGCGCCGGTCGCATCTTGCAAGCGGAACAAAAGACCCTCGTCTTGCAGCCCAAGTTCCGCTGACCAGCCAAGCTCAGCTTGCATCGCTCGGGTGGCCAACGTGTCATTATAGGTCAGGCCTTGGACGTAAGACTTCTTCACGTCCTCGCCCGGAAAACTGACAATCGCATGATAAAGAAACACACCATTCACCGCAAACATAATACCAAAGAAGCTGAGCATGATCAGTAAGACATGCCAACCTTTAAGGGGTTTGTCCGTTGCTTCAGGATCTGGAGCCAGCTCGGCGTGGATCATGGGTTGGGTCCTCTAAAGGAAGCGCGATTGCTATCGGTTTCGCCGCTTATCGCGTCGCGCACGGAGATCGTAATTTGACGTTGCGAGGCACCCGCTGGCGCAGTGACCAGGACCCGATAACGATCAACGCCATGCGCCTCGACCGGCAATTCAAGCGGCGCAGCACTCTCATGGTCAAAGCCGATCACGTTATAGGACAAGCCCTCAATTCCGGTAATACTGATCACCATCGTGCGCGGTTCAGACAATTTATTGACCAGTTTCAGCGTGTAGCCATTTTGGATATCACCATTGGAAAGCTGCACGTATGGCGGCGAGCGATCTTTTAGGACATTGGCTTCAATCGTCGCTTTGGTCGCCAGCCCCCACACGATCAGCGCGCCAATTCCGGAAATCAGCACCGTATATAAGATCGTTCGGGTCCGCAGCACGCGATATTTGGGGGGTGTCTGATGATTGGCCCG
>JBCBYJ010000197.1:0-3867 GCA_039815905.1 Pseudomonadota bacterium
TCAAAATTTTGGTGCAAAGAGACTTTCTTCGATTTTAGGGTATTTTAGCTGTCCAAGTCCGGCAGACGGAGACGCTCACCGCGACTTAGGCCGCACAAGTCCCGGAATTGTCGGGATTATTTCAAGAGATAAAAAATTGCCTGAAAAACCCCAGACTAGGTGGCGGTGAGACAGGGATTCGAACCCTGGAGACGGGGATACCGCCTACACGCGTTCCAGGCGTGCGCCTTCGACCACTCGGCCACCTCACCGTAAGCCGCGCTGTATACTGGAGGTGAGCGAGATCGCAAGGCTCATCATTGCAGTTGGCTGCACTTGCCCCATATTGAAGGCATTCGCCCATAAGGAATGCTTGATCATGCTGTTCGCTCGTAAACCTGCCGCATTGCCCAATCGTGAGACCGCGCTGCCCGGACGCGCCGAGGCCTTGCCGACGGCCCCGACGCATTTTGTCAATGGCCACGCGCTGGATGCGCCCGTACCGGAAGGGATGCAAGAGATCATCATGGCGCTTGGGTGCTTTTGGGGCGCAGAGCGCATCTTTTGGCAAACCGACGGCGTCTACTTAACGCAAGTTGGATATGCAGGCGGATATACGCCCAATCCGACCTATGAAGAGACCTGTTCTGGCCAAACCGGGCATACGGAGGTCGTCCGCGTTGTCTATGACCCGAAGCGGGTCTCGCTGGATGCGCTACTTAAGCTGTTTTGGGAGAGCCATGATCCGACACAAGGCATGCGCCAAGGCAATGATGTCGGCACACAATATCGATCGGCGATCTATGTTAATAGCGAGGCCGATCTCACCCGCGCCAAAGAGAGCCAGTCGGCCTTTCAAACGGCCCTCAACACAGCCGGGCGCGGTGAGATTACCACGGAAGTGAAGCGGCTTGACCGGTTCTATCCGGCGGAAGCCTATCATCAGCAATATTTAGCGAAGAATCCAGGCGGCTATTGCGGCATTGGCGGAACCGGCGTGACCTGTCCGATGCCAGGCGCCCACGCTTTGGATTAAATATTCGAACCGCCGGTGACTGAAAAGCGTTTGCGGTTGGAGAGCATCGCTTGACCCTGTTGGATCGCTTGGCCGGTGGCTTGAACCACTTGCAAGATTGGATCGGCTTTTAACAGCTCGATCGCGATTTTCAGATGATCCGTGGCTTCGCGCACGCGCACGGGGTCGAAATTCACATTGGAAAGGCCCAACAAAGCGCGGCCGAGATCAATACGGGCTTGAATCTCATGCGATGGCGGCAGCTTCGATTCGCCAGACAGACGGGCGCTGCGCAGGGTGACGACATGTTGCAAGTGCACTTCGCCGCCCAAGTGCAAGGCCATTGACGCATAATCAGTCTCAATCGTCAGGCGGGTCCGGTCGGGGAGAGCGTCTTGGTCCTGCAGGCACTCGAGCAAGATATCGGCGACGGGCGCGAGCTTTTCGGCTTTGTAAGCGCTGCCATCGGACAGGCCAGGCTGCAAGGCGCGGGCGACGAGATAAGCGGTGGCCTGGCTTGTCGTGGCTTCATTGGCGGGTGTGATGAGCGGAAAATACCCTTCCAAATGCATCGCTTCGCTCGGCGCCAATGAGCCGCTGCAAGATAAGATCTCGACCTGAGATGCTTGCGGCTTGCTTTTTGGGCGCAGGCCCCAAAGGATGAGGTCTGTTGATGACGTTTCGAGATATTTAATGGCGGCAGCGCGCAGACCTTTTGCGCCCTTGGCCCGCATCCGCGGCGCGCGGACAATCTCGAATGGCGATCCGAAGACGAATTTGTCCAAATGCGCGTCCAAAGCGGCCACAATGGCTTTGGTCTGTTGAGCGCCTTTCGCGCCGATGATTGGCGCCACCGCAATGCCAAACCCTTGCGACGATTGACGCTTGCGCCGAGCCATCATGGTTCGAAGCGCCGTGATTCCGGCGGCCAATTTTTTGATCAAAGCCCAACAGACATAGACGCCGAACCCGATTGCGGCGATCAGCCCGATCGCGCTCCAAATCGGAGAGCTTGCGATGGTTGTTTCGAACCATGTGAAAAGGGGGGTAAGTTGTGCAGACATGATACGAAACGGATCCGAAATATACTAAGGAGTCTCCCGATACAGCACCGAGGGGCTTACTCGCAATGCAAAAACGCTGCTAGAGCCGCATTCTGAGACACGTTGGGAAGTTGGAGGCAAGACTTGAGCGCTGTTCGTACCCGCTTCGCGCCGTCGCCAACATATTATCTTCACTTGGGGCATGCAGCGTCAGCGTTTCATGTCTGGCGCTTCGCCGAGGCCCAGGATGGCGAGGTTTTGCTGCGTGTTGAAGACATTGATACAACCCGGTGCAGACCTGAATACACGGCAGCGATTTATCAGGATCTCGCCTGGCTCGGATTTGAATGGCCGCAGCCGGTTCGCGTGCAATCAGAGCATTTTGCGGCTTATTCTGACGCAGTTAAGGCGTTGACCGCGCGCGGGCTCACCTATCGGTGTTTCAGATCGAGGCGCGAATTGGCCCAGCTGCCTGACCCTAAATGTCCTGGACCGCATGCGCCAGACGAGGAAGCGCAGCGATTGGCTGCGGGGGAGGCCTTTGCGCGGCGCTTGTCCTTGGCTGCGTGTCGGTCGGCGCTGAAGTCCGATTGGGACGTGCTGGCTTTTCAAGTCATGAGCGAGGGCGGTGTCGAAACGCACCGGGCAATACCGAGCATAGAAGGCGACATCGTCTTAGCCCGCAAAGACAGCCCGAGCGCCTATCATTTGGCCGCGACACATGATGATGCTTTGCAAGGCATAACGCACATTGTTCGCGGGCTCGATTTGGTCGACGCCCCGCATATTCAGACGCTTTTGCAAGTGCTTTTTGGCTGGCCCCAGCCAATCTATGTGCATCATGAGCTAATCTTGGACGCAGCGGGTCAGAAACTGTCTAAACGGAGGCACAGTGAGACCCTGGCCAGCCTGCGCGCGCAGGGCGTCACACCGGACGAGATCTGGCAGCGTCTAGGCATCTAGCGGCGCCCGGCTAGAGAATAAACTTGGACAGGTCCGCATTGCCGACCAGGTCGGACAATTGGGCGGTCACGTAATCCTCAGAAATTGTCACTGTCTCGCCCTTGCGATCTGAGGCGGTGAAGCTGATTTCGTCAAGCAGTCTTTCCATCACAGTATGCAGCCTGCGCGCGCCAATGTTTTCGACACTGTCATTCACCTTCACGGCGAGATCTGCCAGTGCGTCAATCGCCGTCTCTTCAAATTCTAGAGTGACCTCTTCAGCCTCCATCAGGGCTTGATGCTGACGGATAAGCGAGGCTTCAGGTTCGACTAAGATACGGCGCATATCGTCGCGCGTCAGGGCGGTCAGCTCAACGCGGATAGGCAAGCGGCCTTGCAATTCCGGCAATAAGTCAGACGGTTTGGCGACGTGAAAAGCGCCAGAGGCGATGAACAGTATATGGTCGGTTTTCACCGGCCCGCGTTTGGTCGATACCGTCGTCCCCTCGATCAAGGGTAAGAGGTCGCGTTGCACCCCTTCACGGCTGACATCGGCGCCGGAGCGCCCAGACGCGCCGGCAACTTTGTCAATCTCGTCAAGAAACACGATACCATCGTCTTCGACGGCGCGGATCGCTTCGCGGGCGATTGTATCTTCATCGATCAGCTTGTCGGCTTCTTCGTCGATCAGCGGTTGATAGGCTTCTAGCACGGTCGTCCGCACCCGCTTGGTGCGGCCGCCCATGGCTTTGCCCAACATATCGCTGAGATTGATCATGCCCATGGAACTTCCGCTGCCAGGGATATCCATCATCTGCATCGGGTTCGACGATTCCGCGAGATCGATATCGACCGCTTTGTCATCAAGCTCACCGTCGCGGAGTTTGC
>JBCBYJ010000198.1:0-3848 GCA_039815905.1 Pseudomonadota bacterium
ATGTTCGCAGATCAAGGCCGCCTGCCCGATATCATTTGGGATGGCTTTTATGATGAGGCGAAAATGGTCGATGGCGAGCTGCCGGACGGGCTGAAGATTTGCATCGATAATGGCGATGTTGGCATCCTCAATGCGAATGGCCCAAGCGGGTTCATGGAGCCCTCCACCGATAAGGCGCCGTTTGCGTGTCAGCTTGAAAAACTGCCCGCCATCTCTCTCAATCGCGGCTCATAAGGCCGCAAGTCGAGGGATCGCAGCGATGCTCAATACGTGGCGAAAGGTGGGCGCGGTGATAGCGCTGGTCGGTGGGCTTTGCGCTTGCTCACAGCCGGCTGTCCAGGCCACGTTCCATGCCGAGGATGATCCGCGTCTGCTCAGCGATTGGGGCGTGTTTGATGTCTCGGCGGGCGCAGTGGAGCTCAGCGAAGGGGTGGTGTCGTATGATCTGACGACGCCGCTCTTCACCGATTACGCCCATAAGCTGCGCACGATATGGCTGCCCGAAGACGCCGCCCCTGGGGTCTATCGAAAGGCCGACTATCCGGACCTGCCCATCGGCACCGTGATCAGTAAGACGTTTTACTATCCGCGCGCCGAAGCTGGCAGTGAGACGGTGCGCAAGACTCCAGACGTGTCCGGAGCGCTAAACCCGCAATTGCAATCGCTCGACCTGATCCGGCTGATCGAAACCCGGCTGCTGGTGCGGCGCGAGGCGGGCTGGCAAGCCCTCTCCTATGTCTGGACCGAAGATCAATCTGACGCCGTCTTGACCAAGATCGGCGCCGCTAAGCGCCTCACCCTTCGCACTGAAACGGGCACCGAAACCGGCGCTGAAGAAGACTTCGCTTATATTGTCCCCAACATCAATCAGTGCGCCGGCTGTCACGCGCCCAATAATACAACGCGCGAAATTGTCCCGCTCGGCGTGCGCCCGCGGCATTTGAACAAGGCCTATGTGCATGCGGACGAACCGGTCAACCAGCTCGAATACCTCCAAGCGCTGGCCTATCTGACCGATCTAGAGCCCGTCGACAGCATCGCCACGAATGCCGATTGGACCGATCCTGACGCGTCTTTGGAAGCGCGCGCCCGGTCCTATCTCGATATCAATTGCTCGCATTGCCACAATCCGGTTGGGCCTGCCGATACGTCGGGACTGGACCTGACCATGGCGGCGGCGCTCGGCCCGGCGCTTGGGGTCTGCAAACTGCCCATCGCGGCGGGCTCTGGCACGGGTGGACGCATGTTCAGCATCGTGCCCGGCGCACCGCACGACTCGATTTTGCAATATCGGATGGAATCGACCGATCCTGGCTCGATGATGCCGGAGCTTGGCCGCGCGCTGCAGCATGCGGAGGGCGCGGCGCTAATCCATGACTGGATCGCCGACATGTCGGGAAACTGCCGCTCTTAGAGCCAGGCCCGTTAGATGGCGCCGCCATGCGCTTTCAGCACGCCATCAAAATAGGCAATCGTCTTGGTCAAACCGTCCCGCAAGCCAATGGTCGGCTCCCAATCCAGTTCTTTCTTGGCCAGCGAAATATCTGGCTGGCGCTGCTTTGGATCATCCTGTGGCAGCTCTTTGTGGACCATTTTCGACGCCGACCCGGTGAGATCGATCACATGTTCAGCCAGCTCTTTAATCGTGAACTCACCCGGATTGCCGAGATTGATCGGCCCGGTCACCCCATCGCGGCTTTCCATGAGTCGGATCAAGCCATCCGCCAAATCATCGACATAACAGAAACTGCGCGTCTGCTGGCCATCGCCATATAGCGTAATGTCCTCGCCCTTCAGCGCTTGCATGATGAAATTCGATACCACGCGGCCATCATTCGGATGCATGCGCGGGCCATATGTGTTGAAAATCCGCGCAACTTTAATGTCGAGCTGGTGCTGGCGATGATAGTCAAAAAACAGGGTCTCTGCGCAGCGCTTGCCCTCATCATAACATGAGCGCGGCCCAATTGGGTTCACATTGCCCCAATAGGCTTCAGGCTGCGGGTGCACCGTCGGATCGCCATACACTTCCGAGGTTGAGGCCTGCAGGATGCGCGATTTCGTCCGCTTGGCGAGGCCGAGCATATTGATCGCCCCATGCACTGAGGTTTTGGTCGTTTGCACCGGGTCAAATTGATAATGGATCGGGCTGGCCGGACAGGCCATATTGTAAATCTCATCAACCTCAACGAAGAGCGGGAAGGTGACGTCATGGCGCAGCAGCTCGAAACTCTTTGACCCCATCAAGTGGACGACATTGGCCCGCGCTCCGGTAAAGAAATTATCGACACAGAGCACTTCATAGCCTCTTTCGATCAATCGATCACAAAGATGGCTCCCAATAAATCCAGCGCCCCCACTGATCAGGATTCGTTTATTCAAATGCATATTGGTTCCTCTGCGACGCGCATCTCATATGGCAAGTCGGTTTCTCTATTTTACGCAATAGTTGCGCCAGTTTGACCGGGGTTTGACGCCCGCCCGGCCCCCTATTTGTCGATCGCTCATCTGTGCCGATTAGCCACCGCCAACAAATTGGACCACCTCTAACCGGTCGCCGTCTTGCAGCTGCGTTGCCGCGTGCTCCGCTTTCGGCACAATTTCTTGATTTCGTTCGATCGCGATTCCGCGCGGATCTCCTGATAGAGAATGGACCAAAGCTTCAACGCTCAAGCCGTCTTCGACCTCTTGGCTTTCGCCGTTTAGAAATATGCGCATCTGACCTGCTCCTTCCGCGTAATTCTACTTGCCAAGCTTACCGATCCACCGCAAGAGCGTGTGGCAATGACGCAACAGATATTTGTTCTCAATGGGCCAAATCTCAACCTGCTCGGAACCCGCGAGCCAGAGATTTATGGGTCGGCGACGCTGGACGATATCCATCAGCAAATGCGGGCCGCCGCACCTGAGGCAGACATTACCTTCCGTCAGACCAATTCTGAGGGCGAACTTGTCGATTGGGTGCAAGAGGCGTCTAAAGCTGCTGAGATCCTGATTTTGAACGCTGGGGCTTATACCCATACCTCAATCGCCTTGCATGATGCCTTGCGCGCCTGCGAAGCGATGATTATCGAAGTCCATCTTTCAAACCCTGCCGCCCGTGAGGAGTTTCGTCAGACCAATTATGTCGCCCCTTGTGCCGCCGCCTGCATTGCAGGTTTCGGCGCACCTGGTTATTTGATGGCATTAACTGCCGCCCTCCAAAAAATAAAACACTGAGGAGCCACTCCCCAATGTCCACAAGCAAGACAAAACTCGATGCCGGCCTCGTCCGCGAACTCGCTGCGATTTTACGCGAAGCCGATCTCGGCGAAGTTGAAGTCGAACATGAGGGCCTGCGTATTCGCGTCAGCAAAGCCACCTCGATGGCGCCGATCGCGCCGACCATGGTGCAAGCGCCCGTCGCAGCCGCGCCTATCGCAGCGCCCGCCGCGGCCGTTTCCGCACCCGCTGCAGCCCCGGCCCCTGCGGCTGCCCCAAGCAATGCGATTACCAGCCCGATGGTTGGCACCGTCTATCTGTCGCCCGAACCCGGCGCAAAAGTCTTTGTGACGCCAGGCGACAAAGTCAAAAAGGGCGATACATTGATGCTGATTGAAGCGATGAAAACCTTCAATCCGGTCACCGCAGATGTCGCGGGCACAGTAAAAGAAATCCTCGTCTCAGACTCACAACCGGTTGAGTTCGGCGAACCATTGATCGTGGTCGAATAAGGACACGAAACGATGATTGAAAAAGTTCTCATCGCCAATCGGGGCGAGATCGCTCTGCGAATCCACCGCGCTTGTAAGGAAATGGGCATCGCGACGGTCGCAGTCCATTCAGAAGCCGATCGTGACGCGATGGCG
>JBCBYJ010000199.1:0-3834 GCA_039815905.1 Pseudomonadota bacterium
GGCCAACTTCGCCGAGCCGGTCGCTATCGGGGATCCGAACGTCGGTGAAATAGACCTCGTTAAACTCACGGCCGCCAGAGGCTTGGTGGATCGGGCGGGCTTCGACGCCTGGCTGCTTCATGTCGACGATGAACATGGTCAAGCCCTTATGCTTGGCCGCTTTTGGGTCGGTACGGACCAGCAGAATGCCATAATCAGAATAGTGCGCGCCAGAGGTCCAAACTTTCTGGCCATTGATGACCCACTCATCGCCGTCTTTCACCGCGCGCGTTTTCAGCCCGGCCACATCCGAACCGGCCGAGGGCTCAGAGAAGAGCTGGCACCAAATCTCTTCGCCGAGCAGCGCTTTTTGGACATAACGCTGTTTGTGGGCCTCAGAGCCAAAAGCGATGACAGTCGGAATGCACATGCCCAGACCAATTGTGAACGGCCCAGTCGGAGCATCAAACTTGCCTTCTTCTTGGCCCCAGATGACTTGCTGCATCGGCGTACCGCCGCGCCCGCCCATCTCTTTCGGCCAGGTGATTTTAGCATAGCCCGCTTTGGCTTTTGTCGCCTGCCAGCTTTTGGCGCGGGTCATGAAGTCTTCGCCGGAGAGGCGTTGGCGCATCGGTTTGGCGCCTTTTGGCTCTAAGTGTTGTTGCAAGAAGCTGCGCGCCTCGGTGCGAAACTCGGCTTCTTCTGCGGTGTCGTTGAAATCCATTTGTCTTTCTCCGTTCCTTAAGCTGCGTTCTTTAGTTCAAGCGCGCGGACCAATTTCTCTTTCCAAACCTTCGGGGCACCGGCTTGTACCGCGAGCAATTTGGCTCTGCGATAGAACAAGTGACAATCCACTTCCCATGTAAAGCCCATACCACCATGGGTTTGGATATTCTCTTTTGACGCGTACCAATAGGCTTCGCTGGCCGCCAAACGAGAGGCCGCCGCGGCCTCTGGCAGCTCTGTTGCATCGGTCGACAGCGCCCATGCGCCATAATAGCAGTTCGAGCGCGCGACTTCGTTTTTGACATATATGTCGGCGAGCTTGTGCTTAATCGCCTGATTGCCGCCAATCGGACGACCAAACGCATAGCGCTCTTTGGCATAATCCGTGGCCATTTCCAGACACCGCGTCGCCCCGCCGAGCTGCTCAAATGCCAGCAAGACCGCCGCCCGGTTCATAATCGCATCATGCAGCGCTGCGCCATTGCCAGCCTCACCCAGACGCTCGCCTGCGGCGCCTTCAAATGTGATTTCAGCATGGGAGCGGGTTGGCTCCAGCGTTTTGACCGATTTGCGGCTGATGCCCGGCCCGTTCAGATCAACCAGGACGAGACTCGCAGCGCTGCCTTCTTTGGCGAGCACAATGGCATGGGTGGCAATATCGCCATCGGTGACAGGAAGTTTGGTGCCGGACACTTTGCTGCCATCAAACGAGACAGACAGCTTGGCCGGGTCCGGATGACCTGGCCCTTCGCTGGCGGCATAGCAGCCGATGACATCGCCGCTCGCCACGCCCGGCAGAACGGCGCCTTTTTGGGTTTCGCTGCCAGCAATCATTAAGCCTTCGGCGAAGAAGTAAACGCTGCTCGCAAACGGCACAGGCGCGAGCGCACGGCCCATTTCTTCGGCCAGAACGCACAATTCCAAAGCGCCAAGACCGAGCCCGCCATAGGCTTCAGGGATGGCCGTGCCGAGCCACCCCATTTCTTTCACTTTGTCCCACACCCCGGCATGGTGTGAGGTGTCGTCATCATTCAAGACCTCGCGCACGTGCTGCGTCGTACATTCCCCCTCGAGGAATTTGCGCGCTTCGTTCCCGAGGAATTTTTGATCGTCGGAGAAATCAAAATTCATGGCCCTATCGGCCTCCCTGTCATTTCTTATAGCACAGACAATAGCGTGGTTGACGTGCGCGGAAACCCGTGACGCCACGGTAGCCTGCGGTCGCGGAATCTGCACATTACGGGAACGCGTGATTGCCAGCGCCTGCAGGATAATTAAATGTGCGTGTCACAGCTCAGAAAGGTCCCTTCATGCGCACCGAAACTCCGGTTCAAATCAAGCTGACAGATTACACGCCTTATCCGTTCGCCATCGAGCAGGTGGAGATGGCCTTTGATCTTGAGCCGAACGCCACCAAAGTGCGCACCAAGATGCAAGTCCGCCGCCTCAGCGCCGGCGCATTCTGTCTGGATGGGGTGCAGCTCAGATTAGACTCGATTGCGCTGAATGGCGCGGCGCTGCCCGAGACAGCGTACAGCCTCGACGAGGAGATGCTGACGCTGAGCCAGGTGCCAGATGCGTTTGAGCTTGAAACTGAAGTCACGATTGATCCGTCGGCGAATACGGCGCTCTCCGGTCTCTACATTTCCGGCGGACGGTTCTGTTCGCAATGTGAAAGCATCGGCTTTCGCCGCATCACCTTTTGGCCGGACCGACCCGATGTGATGAGCCGGTTCAAAGTCCGGATTGAAGCCGATAAAAAGACCTATCCGATCCTGTTATCGAATGGCACACCCGGCGCGACCGGCGATTTGCCCAAAGGGCGCCATTTCGCTGAATGGGATGACCCGCACCCGAAACCGTCTTATCTCTTCGCGCTGTGTGCGGGTGATTATGATGTCTATCGTGATGCCTATACGACGATGAATGGCGCGGCCGTCAATCTTGCCGTGCATGTCGATAAAGGCGATGGCGCGCGGGCCGCTTGGGCCATGGAAAGCCTGAAAGCGTCGATGAAATGGGACGAGGACGTGTTTGCGCGCGAATATGATCTCGGCGTGTTCAACATTGTCGCGGTGCGCGATTTCAATTTCGGCGCGATGGAGAATAAGGGCCTCAACATCTTTAATTCGGCTTATGTCCTGGCCGATGAAATGACCGCCACTGATGCCGATTTCGAAGCCATTGAGAGCATTGTCGGCCATGAATATTTCCACAATTGGACCGGTAACCGCATCACCTGCCGCGACTGGTTTCAGCTGTGTTTGAAAGAGGGCCTGACAGTCTTTCGCGACCAGGAATTTAGCGCCGATATGCGGTCGCGTCCGGTGCAGCGGATCAAGGATGTCATTCGCCTGCGGGCGCGCCAATTCGCCGAAGATGCTGGCCCCCTCGCCCACCAAGTGCGCCCGGACAGCTATGCCAGCATCGACAATCTCTATACCGCCACGGTCTATGAAAAAGGCGCAGAATTGATCCGTATGCTCAAAACCCTGATCGGGGATGAGGCTTTCGCGAACGGCATGCAGATCTATTTTGACCGCCATGATGGCGAAGCCACGACGATTGAGCACTTCTATACCTGTTTCGAAGATGCGAGCGGTGAGGATCTGTCTAATTTCCGGCGTTGGTATAGCCAGCCAGGTACGCCCACGGTCACCGCGACTGAACTCTGGGATGAAGACACCCGCACCCTGAGCGTGATGCTGTCCCAGAGCAATCCGAAAACGCCCGGCAATGACGCGCCGACACCGCTGCCTTTGCCGCTGCGCGTCGCCGCTTTCACGGAAACGGGCCAGCGCTTGCAAGACCTCACGCTGTTAATTGAGCGCGAGGATACGGTCTGGACCGTTCAGAGCGAAGCCGGACGCCCGCTCATCTCGCTCAATCGCGGCTTTTCAGCGCCGATCCGGCTTGAGCACCAGATCGATGATGAACGGCGACTGGCGGTGGCGCGGGTCGATGACGATCCCTTCAATCAATGGGACGCGCTGCAAGCCCTGGTGAGCCAGGACATTCTGGCGCTCGCCTATGATCAAAAGGCCGCGCCCGATCCGGCCATTATTGAGGCGATCGCTACGGCCGTGCGCGCGCATCAGAGCGATCCGGCTTTTGCCGCTTTGCTGACCC
>JBCBYJ010000019.1:0-14829 GCA_039815905.1 Pseudomonadota bacterium
CTCGCGTGTAAGCAGCAACAATCGCCTTCAACTCTGTAAGGCGCACCTGTTTATCTCTCTCCAAATCAGCCAAGACAAAAGCCTAAATCGAAGCAACCGCTTGTGCTTCGAAAGCAGAAGGTGGATGAGCATCTAGACTCTCTAGAACAGGTGCGCTCTTCTTCTGGTGCCTTCGAAAACGCCTTGGCTGATTTGGAGAGAGATAAACAGGTGCGCCTTACAGAGTTGAAGGCGATTGTTGCTGCTTACACGCGAGACTCATCTTCTTTCAGCAAAAAAGCGGTTGGATATGGCATGATCCGTCAAGCATTCGATCAACGCTGGAAGCTGCACATGCGGTCAGCCTAAAACATTATCCGCCACAAAGGCATTATCCTTCCGGCCCTGGCCGAACGTGCTCATCGGGCCGTGGCCAGGGCAATGGGTAACGTGAAAGGACATTCATTCCTCCCCGCTCTGCCCAGCTCGTCTGGACCGTCCAGCCCGCGATCTAAACCCCAAGCTCGCGCGCAAACACAGCTCTCTCGGTCTGACCCAGCAAACTCCCATGCTGGACCCCACGGACGCGCGCTCGCGCGCCCCCCGGGGTGCGGTGGCGCGCAGCTGCGGCGCTTGTCAACTGTGCATAAAATCCTAAATTTCTTTAAAAGGACCGAAGCAAGGTCAATTTGGCGCGAAGACCAAGGTGAGTGGAGATGAAACCTAAACCCCTGACAGTCCCGAAACCACGCGTGCAGGCGCCCTTTGAGACGGCGCCTTGGGCGCCGCGTCTGAAAACAGTCCAGATTGCGCGCGCGCGCACCGATCTGTTCGCTTAAAGTTCACTGCGACACGGACCGCTCATCATGACCGCTCTTGCCCTCCCATTTGACCCAGAGACCGGGGCCTTGCGTGACCCGAACGGGGCGCGCGCGGAGCGTTTTGTGGCGCTCAAAGACACCAATATTAAGTTGCGCGTGATGATCTATCGGGGGTCTGTTTCACAGCTTCGACCTTTGGTCATTTTAAACTCAGTCGAATTTGCGATGCCGCCCTCAATCGCCTTTTGTGAACAAATGTGGGCGAACGGTTTGCAAGTGATTTTTGTCGAGCGGCCGGGCTTTGGCACCTCCACCGCGTTGCCAGAAGCTTTGTTTACAGATGCCCTGATCGCCAAAGGCGCGACTGCTACGACCGAGGCGGCGTTGATCCAAGCGCTGCTGCGAGACTTGCAGTTGAACTCGGTCATCTTGCTCGGCATGGGCAGCGCCAATCCGGTTTGTTATCGGCTTTCGCTGATCAGCGATCGGATCTCGCTATCGCTGTTCTCAAATGTTGTGTTCAACAAAGACATCTTGGACGTGTTTCGTCCGAAATGGTTGCAACAGATGCTCCGACAGATGGTACAGTCTAAGGCCGGGCTCAAAATTGCCGCGTCTGGGATCAAGTTTCGAATGCGCAAGAAGCCTTTGGATTTCTATCGATTGCTGATGCATCAAAGTGATGGCGATGTCGGTTATGTGAATGCGCATGTGGCGGATTTTGCGGCTGCCGGACAGCTCTTCCAAGCCGTTGATCCGGCCACTCTGGATTGTGATCTTCGGATGTCTCTAACGCCGGACCTGTTGCTGAAAGATGGGCTGTTTGCCGGTCGCCCGGCAATCGCGTTTTCAGGTCTGGAAACCCCCGACCATTGGCGCGCACAGCTTGACTCAGAAGCGGCGCGGTTATCGATCCCCGTGGCATATGCCCCGCGCGGCGACTTCTTGGCCCCTTACGCCTCCCCAGACTTCCTCCTGTCTGTGATCCAGGACGCCATTGCAGGTCAAATCGTCAGCGCGTCTTAAGCCTGGTGCAGCGCCCATTCGACCAAAGGCAATTGATCATTGCCGAAATACAGACGCTCGCCGGTGCCGAAGGGCACGAAAATGCTTGGCGATCCAAACGCCCCGCGCGCGATCGCTTCATCGGTATTGGCGCGCAAATGCTGCTTGCAGATCGGGTCTTGCGAGCGGGTCCATAGGTCTTGACCATCAAACCCGGCCTCGGCGGCGACTTGAACCAAAATTTCAGGATCGTCGAGATTGCGCTGATCGGTGAAATAGGCGTCGAAACAGGCGGTCGCAAAGCGCCGCAAAGCGGGCGGATCGTCTTCCATCAAACAGGCAAAGCGCATGGCATGGACAGAGCGCAGCGGATGATGCGCGGACGGGAAATTGAGGGTCACCCCTGACCACGCGGCCCAGTCCTTCAAGGACCGCCCCATTTGCACCCATTTGGGCGCATTCGCCGCGTCGGCGCGGGCCTCTAATACGGCGCGATTGACTTGATTGTGGACGCCGCCAACGAGAAAGGGACGCCAGCGGAGAGTCGCGCCGTTTTGAGCGGCCATGGGTTGGATATTGTGAAACGCCAAACAGGTCCAAGGGGACGACAAATCAAAGAAAAACTCGATCTGTTTGGGCATTTTAATTCGCTTGGGCAAAGTGTTTGGAAAGCTTCAGGCCTTGGCCCTGATAATTGCTGGTCCGACCTCCGTAAAGCCTGCGGGGCTTTGCGGCCATGGGTTCATAAACCAGTTTTGCGACGGGCTGACCATGTTCCAAGACGAAGGGGACATCGCGCGAGCGCACTTCGAGGACGGCGCGGCTGCCGCCCTCATTGGTGCCGAAACCGGGGTCGAAAAAGCCCGCATAGTGAGCGCGAAACTCGCCTAGCTCTGGCGCGATGGGGGCCATTTCAGCGGCTTTTGCAGGGGCGACTTTAACGGTTTCGCGGCTGGCCAGGATGTAAAATTCTTCGGGGTCCAAGATCAGGCGACCGCGCCGGGCATAGAGGGGTTCCCAAAAATCTTGGACATCATGCTGACCGATGGCGCGCAGATCAATCAGGCCGCCATGACGTTTGGCGCGCCAACCGACGGGTCGATCCTGCGCCGATTTGAGATCGATTGAGACGGTTTTTTCAGATCGCCCTTGGCTCCCGCCGCGCCGCAATCGCAATTGCGCCAAACGGTCCCCAGGGCGCACCAAGATGGGAAAGGTGCGCGGGCTGATCTCGAGCCAAAGCGGACCCGAATAGCCGGTTGGCACATCATCAAACGCCTTGGCGCGATTTGTGACGACGCGCGTGAACACGTCAATGCGCCCGGTTGAGCTTTTAGGATTGGCGCGGCCGGATAGACCTGCCGGCAGTCTCAAGCTTTCCTGCAGCGGCACCAAATAGACGCAGCCCGTTTCGAGGACCGCGCCTTGCGGGGTCAGGTCAATGCGGTGCAATTCGGTGCCCGGTTCTTGCAACAGATCGGCGACGCTGCGCTCGGGCCCGGGTAAAAAACTGGCGCGAATGCGATACGCGTCGAGCGCCAAGCGCATGTCCAAACTGGCCGGTTGAATTTGATCGGCATCAAGCTCGGTTTCGGCGCGGATGGCGCCCGCTTCGAACAGCGCGGCGAGTTCGTGATCCGGTAGAACCCCAAATTTTCCATCAGCCATTGCTTGATCCCTTTGTGCAGTAAGGCTTATGACGTTGCGCCTCGAATGCAAAGGATTTCGCAATGACGAAACACAGTAAAGATTGGGCACTTGCCACGAAACTGGTTCGCGAAGGTACGATGCGTTCAGAGTTTGGGGAAACCTCTGAATCGATCTTCCTCACGTCCGGATATGCGTATGACAATGCCGAGCAAGCGGCCGCTCGGATGGCCGGTGATGAAGCGGGCTATGTCTATTCGCGTTATGGCAATCCAACCAATCAGATGCTGGCCGACCGGCTGGCGGCGCTGGAGGGCGCTGAAACCTGTCGTGTGACAAGTTCCGGCATGGGCGCGATCTCATCGGCGATGATTGCCCCCTGCAGCGCTGGCGACCGGGTGGTTGCGGCGACCGCACTGTTTGGTTCTTGCCGCCATATCTGCTCGACCATCTTGCCGCGCTATGGCGTCGAGACCGAATTTGTCGATGGCAATGATCTTGAGGCCTGGAAGCGGGCTTTGTCGAAGCCGACGCGGCTGGTCTTGATTGAAAGCCCATCTAATCCCTTGCTGGAAGCCGTCGACATCGCGGCGGTGGCCGAGCTGGCGCATGCGGCGGGGGCGCTCTTGGTCGTCGACAATGTGTTCGCGAGCCCGATTTTGCAGAAACCGCTGGCGCTTGGCGCCGATGTGGCGGTCTATTCTGCGACCAAACATATGGATGGTCAGGGCCGGGTCTTGCTGGGCGCAATCCTCGGGCAAAGCGAATTTATTGAAGACCATATTGATCCCTGGCTGCGCCATACCGGACCGGCGGCGTCGCCGTTTAATGCTTGGGTGGTGTTGAAGGGCTTAGAGACCTTGGATTTAAGGGTCCGACATGCCAGCGCCTCGGCGGCCAAGATTGCCGACGCGATTGCCGACCATCCCAATGTTCACAAAGTGCATTATCCTAGCCGGCCGGATCATCCCCATTATGCCATTCACCAAAAGCAAATGGCGAGCGGCGGGACGCTGATTGCATTCTCTGTCAAAGGCGCACGCGCGGAAGCGTTTAAAGTCTTAAACGCGCTGCAGCTGGTTGATATTTCAAACAATCTTGGCGACACCAAATCGCTGGCCTGTCATCCCTGTTCGACGACGCATCGTGCCTTGTCAGAAGCCGAGCAAGCCGACATGGGCTTGGATGAAAGCTGGATCCGCTTATCGGTCGGTTTGGAAGACGTGAACGATCTGACGGAAGATCTGTTGGCGGCGCTTAGCACGCTTTGAAGATCACCGCTTCAACACAGCTTTGGCAAGTGTCGACAGCTGGATTTTGCTCCAAGCGCTGCAAGTCAATGTCAGCGCCGCAGGACACGCAGATCCCATATGTCCCGCTCGACAGGCGCAATAAGGCACGCTCAATCATAGCAAGGGTTTCAGCGCCGCTGCACCCGTTATCAGTGTGCGGTATAGCGCAGTGGATTTCGGCCCTCGCAATGTGGCTGTCCTCGTCACGTTTTCTACGTGGAGAGTTCCCCAGAGCGGCGACCAAATCCTTGTCGAGAGGATCCGGCGGCATCTTCATGCAACTATCCTGTCACACTTTAAGAGCTTGGCAAGCCTGGTGGGGCAAAAGAAGTGCGCTACATATCGATAAACGGAAGATTCTCAGTTGGAGTTGGGCTGATGGGCGAAGAAATGCCGCTAAAAATGACCGGTGTGAGCAAATGGTTTGGGGGATTCCAAGCTGTTCGCGCACTGGATTTTGAAGTCCCGAAAGGCTCCATTGTCGGATTCCTGGGGCCAAACGGGGCTGGCAAATCGACCAGTTTGCGCATGGCGCTTGGCGTTCTGTCGCCGGATCGCGGCGATGTTCGTCTGTTCGACATTCCGCCCAATCTGGACTCGCTCAAACGTGTCGGCTTCCTGCCCGAAGAGCGCGGGCTGTATAAGAAAATGAGCGCGCGGCAGATCATCACCTATTTTGCCCGCCTGAAAGGCATGTCGAATAGCGACGCCAAAGCGCGCGCCGATGAACTGCTGGATCGGATGGGGCTCGGCGATTTTGCGCGCAGCCGCGTCACCAAGCTGTCCAAAGGCATGGCGCAGAAGGTGCAAATCCTCTCTGCGCTCGCGCATCGTCCGGAATTCCTGATTTTAGATGAGCCCTTTTCAGGCCTCGACCCGGTGAATCAGCAAGCGCTGGAAGACCTGATCATTGAAGAACATAAACGCGGTGCGACGATCATCTTCTCAACCCATGTGATGGAACATGCTGAGCGTCTGTGCGAGAAAATCGTGATGATGGCGCGCGGCCGCAAAGTCTTTGAGGGCAATCTCAATGACGCCTATTCCGCGCTTGGCCGGGCCGTGCATATTGGCGCGGCGGAGGGCTTTGACCTTGCCGCAGCGATGGCCCCGGTTGGCTTTGAGGCCGAGCCTGAAGGCGACCATTGGCGCGTCGCCCTCGCGCCGAACCAAACCAGTCAAGACGCCTTGCGCGCGGCCATCGAGCTTGGCGCACCGATTACCAGTTTCACCCCGCAAGAAGCGCGCCTGCGCGATGTGTTCGTCTCGCTGGTCAGCGATGCGGAAGCCCAAGATCTGACCGATACGCTCGCCGCTGATGCGGCTGCGCAAGCAAAGGATGCCGCATGATCCGCTCAACTTACCTCGTGACGCGTCGCGACTATCTCGGCTATGTGTCGGCTTGGGGCTTTTGGCTCGGCCTGTTGTTTACGCCGGTCATACTCGGCGTGTTCATTCTTGCGCCGACATTTGCGCAGAACGCTCAGCCGACCCGGTATTTTACGGTCCTAGAACAAGGCAGCGCCTTTAGCGAGGCCTTACGGGCTGAAATCATAGAGAGTGATAGCGTCATGGCCCGCGCCGCGCTCGACCCGATGGCGACGATAGAAGGCCGTGACAGCGAAGCCATCACCAAATTTGACGAGGCAATCGAGTCTGGCGCCAGCATCAGCGAAGCGTTTGAAATCGCCGGCGGCAGTCCATCTGTCTTGCCGCGGCAGGATTATGTCGAAGTCGATCCCCCCGTCAGCACGAGCGATGCGCTCGCGCCCTTCCTTGCGGGCGAAGACATGATCTCGACTCCAGATGGGCCGCAGCCTTTATTCGCCGCCTTTGTGGTCAATGATGGGTCTGGCGAAATTGAGTATTGGTCCGAAAACTTGCAAGCTCGGAGCCTCATGGGCGCGGCGCGGCGGGCGGAGAGCGATCTGCAATTGGACCGGGCCCTGGCTGAGGTCAATGTGAACCGCGACCTGCTGACCCGCGCGCGCGCCGCCCGGCGCGATGTCACCCAGCAAAGACTGCGCACCGGCGCGGATGCAGATGTCGGCACGGAAGTGACACAGGCCGATCAGGCGCCTTTCGTCGTGTCGATCATGATGGCTTTCTCGCTCTGGTTTTTGATCTTCTCAGTCGTCAATTACTTGCTCATGGGCACGATTGAAGAGCGCTCAAACAAGATTTTCGATAGCCTGCTGACATCGGTCAAGCTGCCGCATCTCTTAGCGGGCAAGCTGCTCGCGGTGCTGCTGCTCTCTTTCACATTGGTCGGTTTCTGGAGCACGGGTTCAGGCTTGATCACCTGGTTCGCCCGAGATTCTATCCCCGCTGACATCGCTGATTTCCTCGGCGCGGTTGGCACAGCGGCAGGCGATCCAGCGCTGTTCATTCCGGCGATTATCAGCTTCATTCTCGGCTATTTGATGTATGGCTCGCTGTTCTTGGCGCTCGGCTCGCTCTGCGACACGATCCAAGAAGCCCAGACTTTGATGACCCCGCTAATTGTCACCCTGATGGCCCCGCTCGCCATGTTGGTGTTTGCGATCCAAGACGCGGAGTCCGCGCTCATCCAAATTATGGCTTGGGTGCCCGTATTTACGCCATTCTTGCTGATCCTGCGGATGCCGACGGAGCCGCCCCTCTGGGAAGTGTTTGCGCAATTGGGGCTGATGGCGGTCACCACGTTTGCCATTCTGTACATGGCGACGCGAGTCTACCGCGCCGGCGCGGTGCACGGGGCCGGTGTGAATGATGTGATGAGCTTTTTTGGCAAGTTTATTCCGGGCAAAAAGTCAGCGTCTTAAACGGCGTGTTCTTCGACCCCGTCAAAGGAGTCGGCCCGCGCCAATTGTGGGAAGAGTTTGATCCATAACAGGCCGACTCCAATCGCGACCACGCCGCCAAACAGGACCGCGCCCACCGGTCCCAGCACGCGCGCGGCGACGCCGCTTTGAAAATCGCCCAGCTCGTTTGAGGCCGAGATGAAGATGAAAGAGACCGATGTGACGCGGCCTTTCATTTCATCCGGGGTCGCCAATTGGATCAGCGAGGCGCGGACATAGACAGAGATCTCATCCGCCGCGCCGGTCACCACTAAGGCGGCGAAGCTCAGCCAAAACACGGTTGAAACGCCAAAGACCAGCGTCGCGACCCCGAAAATTCCGACGGCCCAAAACATCCAAGGCCCGACATTGCGTTCGAGCGGACGGCGGGCCAAGAGGAAGGCCACCGTCAACGCGCCAATCGCTGGAGCGGCGGCAAGGAAGCCGAGCCCGGCCTCTCCGACTTTTAAAATATCGCGCGCAAAGACTGGCAAGAGGGCCACCAGACCGCCGAAAAAGACCACAAACAAATCGAGCGAAATGGCCCCGAGCACGATCCGATTGCGGCCAATATAGCGCAGCCCCTCAAACACCATGTCGAGGCCTTTGGCATTGTTCAGTTTCTCATGCGGCGGCGTTTTCGCGGTCGCGATCGACAGAATGGCAACCATGATCAACACAAAGGCGCAGCTATAGACCAAGTTCAGTCCACCAAAAGCGAGCAGCAATCCGCCGAGCGCTGGGCCAACAATTTTCGCCGTCTGGAAGCCGAGCGAATTGAACGCAATCGCCGTTGGCAAGTCAGCGCGCGGCACCAATTGCGGATAGAGCGCATTGGCCGCCGCCGGTGTGAACGCATTGACCACGCCAAGCAGGAACGCCACGCCAAAGATGAGCGGCAAGGCTTGTGAGGCTGGCAGCGCCAAAGTGACCAGCAGGCCAATCGTGCCAATCAGGCGCACGCTATTGCTGACCACCAAGATCATTTTTCGGTTCAGGCGATCCGCGGCTTGCCCGCCGACCAGCGACAGCAAAAAGACCGGGACAAATTGCACCAGACCGACCAGGCCGAGCATAAACGCGGCTTCATTAATGCTGAGCCCCATACCGCCTGTTTCAACTGGGTCCCGGGCGAGGTCATAGACTTGCCAACCAATCGCGACGAATTGCATTTGGCGCGCCGACGCCACACAAATCCGCATCAACCAATATTGCAAATAAGCCCGATGCCGGAAGATTGCGAGGGAGGGAGCCAATGCCATCCGCGCGTCCTTAAGACGTGCCGATTGAATGGCAATGGAAATTTTTGTCACGGGCGCTGGAGCGTGCGTGGGAGCCGATTTGGACGCCAGGCTCCGGCTTGTGGTCTAAACCGGGTCCATTTTTGGCCGAGTTGGGGAATATGGAATGAAGCGCCTTATGAGCCGGAAAGGCCCGTCGATTTAGCAGCAGAATAGGCCTACCAGACAAAAAAGAGGAGCGCGGACCTGCCGGTACGCGCCCCATTTTTGGCTTCACTGTGCCGCTTCGTCTGTTTCCGCTAAGTCACTTCCCAAGCGCCTCAATTAAGGCCTGAAACTTCCCATGCTGCGCAAAGCAGTTTTGTTAAGTCCCACCATCCAGATCCCGGTATCCCGTGTTCTTTCTGGTCTGCGTTGCGGCTCGTGCCCCGTTCGCAGATATGTGGCCCTGGTCTGCCCCTCTAGCTGGGCGTCTCAGACATCGCATTGCCTTTCCCTTCATCTCCTCCGGTGTCCTTCGCGCCCCCCATTTCTGAGGTTTGCTCATGATCCGGTTTCGTCCGGGTGCGACGTTCTTTCGGCGGGCGTCCCGGTGGCGTCCCGGTCTTTCCTGCCGACGGGTGTAGAATGACTCAGATCCGAAAAGAGTCGAGAGCGACGGGCGCGGAATCCGCGCAAATCGCGGCATTTCTCCACAGAAAGCGCGATTCTGTGGACAGCGTGATCGTTTCGTTCCTGAAACGAGCCAAGTCTGTTCAATAAAGGCTTCGGGGATGCGGTCTGATAGCATGCCGCTTGCAGATGTCTATCCGCCTGTCGATGAACCGTTAGATCTATTCGACCTCGTCCAAAAACTCGACACCGACATCAGTGCGCGTGCGCCAGCGCATTCGGCCGCGACGTTTGATGCCATAACGGGCGATGCTGACTTGCATGCCATCCAGCAAGCTGTCGCCATTTTCAAACCGCAAACGGGCCCCGTTTGCGGACAGATCGAGCGCGATGCCCTTCTTTAAAAAGCGGCCACTGTTCGATTTTGCGACAACATCAGCATAGGTGTCGCGGCGCTCTGCAGCGCGGCGATCCACCTGTTCCGGCTCAGGAATAGGCTCTAATACGTCCCGATTTTTGCCCTTGAACCAGCCAAACACAACTTAAACTCCAAACTTTCAGAGTGTTTCAACGCAAAGGCCGTGCCAGGTTAACCTTTGCGCAATCTTAAAGTCTGCGGATCGATCTGTCGGTAGAAACAAGAGGCGCGGCCAGTATGGCAGGCGCCGCCCGTTTGGTGGACTTTCAGGACCAGAGCATCCTGGTCACAGTCCATCCAAACCTCAACCACATCTTGGCTATGTCCAGAGGTTTCCCCTTTGACCCAGAGCTGCTGCCGCGACCGGCTCCAATAGGTGCCGCGCCCGGTTTCGAGGGTCGCGCGCAAGGCCGCCTCATTCATCCAGGCGAGCATCAAGATCTCTCCAGTCTCGGCATCTTGGGCGATCGCTGCGATTAAGCCATCGGCATTGAATTTCGGGCGCAGCTCATCGGTCTCGTCCTGTTTAGACCCGCGTAAAGGAGGTTCAAATGACATTTTCAGCTCGCAATCTGTCTCGCTCGTCTGGGCTGTAGCCTAAGACGTCGAGAATCGCATCTGTATCCTGACCCAGAACCGGGCCAGACGCATGAATCGCGCCAGGCGTCAGGCTGAGCTTGGGAAACACCCCTTGCATCGGCACGTCCTGGCCGAGCAGCGGTGAGAAGACTTTAATAATCGCCTCGCGGGCTCGAATATGTTGATCCGCCAGAAGCTCTTTGGCGGTATTGATCGGGCCGCACGGAATGCCATGCGCCTCGCAGGCCGCCAAGACCTCTTGCAGGCTCTGCCCGCGCGTCCAGACCGCGATCATTTCATCCAGCTCCAACTGGTTCTCACCGCGCGCATCATGCGTGGCATAGCGCGGATCGCTGGCCCAGTCGGTGCCGATCATCTCGCTCAAACGGCCAAACAGCGTGTCCTGATTGGCGCCGATAATGACCATCCCATCGCTGCAAGGATAGGCGCCAGAGGGGGCAATTCGCGGCAAGATCGCGCCGCTGCGCTCGCGCGTGTGTCCGGCTAAGGCATATTCCGGGATCAGGCTTTCCATGAACGCCATCACGCTCTCATAAATCGCCGCATCGACAACTTGCCCGTGGCCCGATTTTTCGCGGTGAAACAGCGCCATCATCGTGCCAAGCGCGGCAAACGTACCGGTCATGCTGTCGCCGAGGCTGACCCCGGCGCGGGCGGGCATGCGGTCCGGCTCACCGATCAGATAGCGCAAGCCGCCTTTCGCCTCGCCGACACTGGCATAGCCGGGCTTATGACCTTCAGGCCCGGTCTGGCCATACCCAGAGATACGGGTCATAACGAGCCGCGGATTGATCGCCATCAACACGTCCGGCCCCAGCCCCCATTTCTCGAGCGTGCCCGGCCGGAAATTTTCGACCAAGACATCCGCTGTGCTGACCAAACGTTTCAAGATGGCTTGACCCTGGGCTTGGCGCAGATTGAGCGTCATTGACTTTTTATTGCGCGCAATGATCGCCCAGAACACGCTTTGATCATTTACCTTCACCGCGCCCCAATCTCTTGCGGGATCGGGCCGATCCGGCGCTTCAATCTTAATCACTTCAGCGCCAAAATCGCCAAGCAATTGCCCGCAAAATGGCCCGGCGATGAGCTGGCCAAGTTCAATCACGCGCACCCCTGAAAGGGCCGGTTGTACAATCGGTTCTGTCATTCGCCCTTAATGCTCGCTAAATAGCCCGCATGACAAGACGTATCGACATCGTAGAAGTTGGCCCGCGCGACGGATTGCAAAATGATCCGGCGGATCTGACGGTTGAGCAAAAACTCGAATTCATCAGCCGCTTAGAAGCCTGCGGGGTGAAACGGATGGAGTCGGGCGCCTTTGTCTCGCCCAGAGCGGTGCCCAAAATGGCCGACAGCGCCGCCGTGTTTCAAGGCCTCGACCGCTCGCGCCAGACCCGGCACATTGCGCTGGCGCTGAACGAAAAAGGGGTGCGCCGGGCAATTGATGCGGACGCCGATGAAATCAATTTCGTGCTCGTCGCAGGCGACGGGTTTGGCCAGCGCAATCAAGGCATGTCGCCGCAAGACAGCGCCGATATGCTGGCCATGTGCGCGCCGCTTATCCACGCGGCGAATATCCCGCTCTCGGCGACCATCTCTGTCGCCTTTGGCGATCCTTATACGGGCGAAATTGATCCGGGTGTGGTGGCCAATCTCGCGGCGCAAGCTCAACGTGCGGGGGTCTCTGAAATCGGCCTCGGCGACACGATTGGCGTCGCCACCCCTTGGGATGTGCGCCGTGTGATCGAGCGCGTGCGTCTGGAAGCCCCGGACGTTTATCTGCGCCTGCACTTTCACGACACGCGCGGCGCCGGTCTCGCCAATGTTGCAGCCGCGGTCGAGGCCGGGGTCGATACGATTGATGCCAGCTGCGGTGGCATTGGCGGCTGCCCGTTCGCACCCGCCGCGACCGGCAATGTGGCGACCGAAGATGTCGTCTATATGCTTGAACGGGCGGGCTTTGAGACCGGGCTCGACCTTGTCAAGCTGATCGAAACGGCGACCTGGCTGGAGACGGTACTTGGCCACGCGGTCAGCTCCAGCCTCAGCAAAGCGGGCGGCTTTCCAGCCGATTAGCGGCGGCGCTCGATAAACCCCTTCAGCGCGTTTCTGGTCAAAGCCCGCTCCCGGATAGGCTCTGCTCAGACGCCGACTGAGACGCTGGGGGATTGCGTCTTCAGAAATCTGCGTCGATAATTCCGGCTCGGGAGGCCAAAAAAATGTATAAAGTCGATCTCAAGACGTCCTATTTTCCAGCACAAGGCGGCGCGGAGCCAGCGCCGCAAACCATTGGCGACATGTTGCGCACATCGGTTGCCGCCGCACCAGATGCGATGGCGCTGAAAGAGCTTGGCTATGACGGCGAGATTGGCCGAACATGGACCTATTCTGAACTGCTGACCGAAAGCGAACGTCTGGCGCGCGCGCTGGCGACCCGCCACGCGGAAGGCGCGAGAATCGCCGTCTATGCGAACAATGTTCCGGAATGGGTGCTGCTCGAACTCGCTTGCGGCCTCGCCGGGGTGATCTTGGTCACCGTCAATCCGGCCTATCAAAAGCGCGAGCTGAAATATGTGCTCGAACAATCGCGCTCAGAAGCGATCTATTATGTCGCTGATTTTAGAGGCAACCCGATGCAAGAGATTGCCGATACGGTCTGTGATGAGATCCCAGCCATCCGGCATCGCATTTTATTGACCGATCATGACGCCTTGTTTGCGGGCGCCGATCTGGGCGAGCTGCGTCAGCCTAAACCGGATGATGCGGTCCAGATTCAATATACGTCTGGCACCACCGGGTTCCCGAAAGGCGCGCTCTTGCATCATAATGGCCTGGTCCGAAACGGCATTGATGCGATGACGCGCGCTGGGGTGCGGCAAGGCGATTCCTTTGTCCATAATATGCCGCTCTTTCATACGACGGGCTGCGCCATTTTGGTGCTTGGCGGATTTGGCACTGGCAGCACGATGTTGCTCGCTCCGATGTTTGACCCGGCGATGATTGTGCGAGTGATTGAGCGCGAAAAGACGCGGTTCATTCTTGGCGTGCCGACCATGCTGGTCGCGCTGATCCATGAAGTGCGCCAATCTGGGCGCGATGTGTCCTCGGTTGAATGCATCATGTCCGGTGGCTCTATGGTTCCGCCGCAGCTTTGCCGCGACGCGCTCGAAACGCTCAGTGCGCCGATCCAGATTGTCTATGGTCAGACCGAAACTTCGCCTGTGCTCACGCAGGCCTGGCATAAAGACAGTGAAGAAGATCTCACCCAAACAATTGGACAGCCGGTCGCTTATACCGAGATTTCGATCCGCGATCCGCAAACAAATGCCGTGCTGCCGATTGGTGAGCAGGGCGAGATTTGCGCGCGCGCCTATAGCGTTATGCTCGGCTATAATGACAATCCGGAGGCCACGGCCGCGACCATTGATGGCGAAGGTTGGCTGCACACGGGCGATCTCGGGCGGATGGACCCGCGCGGCTATATTAAAATTACCGGCCGGGTGAAAGAAATGATCATTCGCGGCGGCGAAAACCTATTCCCGGCTGAGATTGAGAACGCGATGCTGGAGCACGATGCGATTGACGAAGTGGCGGTGGTCGGCGTGCCCGATGAGAAATGGGGCGAGCAAGTCGCCTGCTTCATTCGCAGTGAGAGTGATCATGCGTTTAGCCCGGCAGAGCTGAAAAGCTTTGTCCGCGAACGCTTATCGCCGCAAAAGACGCCGGCCTATTGGGTGCAAGTCACCGATTGGCCGCTCACCGGGTCTGGCAAAATCCGCAAGTTCAAACTGGCGGAAGAGTTTGAAGCGGGTCAGCATAAGCCGATGGGGTGAGGGGATTGGATGGCCCCTTCAGGTCGGATCACCGCAAAGGCTCATACCCCATTGTGACGCGCGTGCAGTCGCGATCGGCTTGGCGCACCAATAGCGAAAACTGGCCGCCCGCCTGATCTTGCTCGATCAAATGAATCTCAAATGGCCGTCCGAGCTCGACATAATGCAAGAACACCATCTCGCCGGTCACGATCCGGACCGGGCCGCCCGCCAATAGCGCCGCAAACTGACGGCCAACCTCGCCCATATGGGTTGAGTTCACATGATCGCCGGAGCCACCAATATAGGGATGACCCGGGATGAAGCCATTCGCCTTGGTGATCAGCGCCTCGGTGATCAGCGCTTTGGTCACGCCGCCATGCAGAGGGCCTAAAAAACACTCCGCTTGGGTCGCGACTGCGAGCGCATTTGGCGCCGCATAGGTAAAGTCGTGCGCGTGTTCCGGCTTCACAATGCGGGCTTTGGTGTCACCGCGCCAGCCTTCGAAATCGCGCGTCTTGAACACCACACCCGTCCCGCACAGGGTCACGATCTGGCCATCGTCGGCGTCGAAGAA
>JBCBYJ010000001.1:0-47449 GCA_039815905.1 Pseudomonadota bacterium
GATGCTCGCGAACTTCAGGCGCAATAGCGAAAGCAGACCTTGAGAATTGTCATTGCTAGCCATTGCCGGGTGGCTAAATTGTTGGCGAAGGGGATGACGCATGACACTCGAAACGATTTACTACGCCGGACAGACCGTTGCGGTGCTGATCATCATACTAACGCTTTTTGCGTTATTGTATCAGCAACACCAAGCGAACAAGATCGCCCGCAATGAACTCTCCATCGCATTGACGTCGAATAGCTATACTATGTTCAACCCGGTGACGACCGATCCCGAAGTCACGGAATTCTTTGTGCGCGTGAATACGAAAGGTCACAAACTCACCGAAGCCGAAAGATTGCGATATGCAAACTTCATGCATGGTATGATCGTTTTCTTGCGCGGATCCATGACACTCGCTGAAGCGAAATTGAGCGAACCGTATATGATGGAAGAGGCTAAAACGGCGGTTCAATTTTTTATGAATTACCCGCGATCGAGGAGATGGTGGCGCGCATCGCGTTCTTTTTACGGCGCAGGCGTACAGAGCATTTTGGATGAGATGATGCCCGAGTTGGCGCCAGACGAAGTTCCGTCGGAGGAGCCATCTGCTTAGTGAGCATTTTCATGGCACAAATCTCAGAGTCCTAAACTCGCCCCTGAACGGCCTCTCAGCCGATTATTGATGGTCGCTTCAAGGACGCTTTTCTAGTCCGACAACAAAACATATGATGTCGAATGCCCAATTCAGATACTTACGGCGTCGCCTCGAAATCCGTCGCACCCCAGCTCGACCGTCAGATGACTTCCTTGGGGAAATTAGCGATTGATGCGTTGGAGCTACAAGCGGGTTCAAGTATCATAGATGTCGGTTGCGGGGCAGGCCAAACGTGTAGCCAGCTTGCCAAAGTCGTTCGGCAAGACGGATACGTCCTTGGGATTGATATCTCACCTGAGTTGGTGAGGCACTCAAAAGCGAGAACACAACAGTTACCAAACGTGGATATCGAACTCGGAGATGTTCAGACGTATAAATTCCAACCAAGGAGATTTGATCGAATATTCTCTCGGTTCGGCGTTATGGCGTTTTCCGATCCAAAGACTGCTTTTCAGAATCTGCGCTCCGCCCTTAAATCTGATGGCCGAATGGCCTTTGTCTGCTGGCGTAAGTTCGGCGAAAACGAGATAGACCACCTCCCGTTTCGCGCAGCACATAGCTTCTTGCCCTCCGATACCACGAATAATATCTACGACTCTTCACCGTTTTCCTTTGCCAACCCAAATACAGTCACTACGCTTTTAGAAGAGGCGGGGTTTCAATCGATTGAAATCTCTTCGCACGACCAGCCTGTATCGGCGGGGAACGTCGATGATACTTTAGAGCTATGTTTAAAAGTCGGTATGCTTGGGCGTATCGTGCGAGAGAGTCCCCAGTTGCGTGCATCAGTGGAGGTTCCTTTGAGGCGCGCTCTTGAAGCAGTCACTATAGGAAATGACGTGGTAATGAACGCCGCGGTTTGGTTGGTAACGGCAAAAAACAGTTACTCCCAGGGGGCTTAAAATCGCCCCAAGCAAGACACTCACCCACGGCGTGCTTCCCTCGGATTTCGCATACCGTTTTGGGCGACCAAGCCCACACCAAATCACACGGCGAAGACCACCTACCCCACTAAGGTCTTTCCCTCGGCGGACCCAGCCGCTGGTCTCCCTCCCGCCTCTGGCCTGGACCTCCTCGCCTTTCATTCTGCGTCATCGCCTGGACGAGCGCCCGGCGCTGAGCGGCGTCGAGCCGGCCCAACTGGCTAGCAATTGCGGCGTGGATTTCGGTCTCTACAGCAAGCCCGGTTTCACGAACCCGTTCTAACGCTGCTAACACTTGTTCTTCATCATAGGGGTCCGACATGGCGGCCTGAGCGAAAGCGAAGCGCGCGCGACGCTGGTCACGTCTAACATCACGTGTGTCGCGGAAAACCTGTCGAAACACTTTGCGTATTTCGTCACGGTCTTCTTCTGAGGCGACTTGGTCCAAGCCACGCACCATTTCAAATCCGGTACGGGGGCCAGGGGCCCCAGCGTCACGCGGGTCGACGCGATGGCGCAGCCCGCCTCCGAAAATGAAGCCAATGAGTAGCGCGTTGATCACCAGAGACAGAACCAACCAGACCGACCAGGAGTTACGCGGCGCGGTCATTCTATATTGCCTTCTTCTAGCCAGCCTATGTCAGACACTGCGCCTTGATCAAACAAGCTGACATAGAATTCGTCAGCTGTTTCAAACTCTGCATTGGTTGCATTTCCGGCATAAGCGTAACCACTCACAAGACCAATCATCAGACTCGCCAATGTTGCGCCGGCCGGCCATTGCTTTCCGGGAAGGCGCCATTTCAGCAATGATCCGAGCCCGCTGAATTCCCGTTTGGGCGGCGGTGCCGCGGCAAGAATGCGGTCGGCCAACTGAGCACTTGGCTCAGGGGTGCGCTCAGCAAACAAAGCCGCATCTATGGCCTGCGCTTCGGCCAATGCGCCCGCAAAGCGATCTGGGTTTTCTGCCAGGGTTGCTTTCGCGGCTTCGCGCTCCTCTTCCGGCCAACCGCCAGGCTCGGCACCATAGGCCGCGATCAATTCAAGGACACGTTCTTCGCTTGCATTGGTCATTGGTTCTTCTCCACGCCGAGCGAGACACGTAAACTCCGTCGTGCCCGTCCCAGCAAACCCTCTAAAGCGTGCACGGTGACCCCCATGGCCTCTGCCGCTTCCTTATTGCCCATTCCTTCCAGCGCGCAAAGAGAGAGGGCTTCCCTTTGCCGGTCTGGCAGCTCTGCGATCTGTGACTCAATTCTCGCAATCGCTTGATTTGAGGCCAATGCATCATCCGGTCTTTGGTTCGTATCCACCTGCTCTGGCAACTCATCCATCAGGACGGGTTTCTTTTTGCGCAGCCTATCACGACTCAAATTCAGCGCGATGGTACACGCCCAAGTCGAGAAGCTTGCGCGCGGCTCCCATTCGGACAGCTTTTTCCAAGCCCGAAGGAAGGTTTCCTGTGTCACGTCCTCAGCCTCGGCACGGTCTTGAAGTAATCGATACGAGACGCGGAAGATAACCGGCATATGTCGATGGACGAGAGCGGCCTGAGCCGCTCTATCCCCCGCCGCCGCCAGGCGGATTTGCTCGACTTCTGACTCTGTTGACACAAAAGCACTCTAGCGCCGCGGTGACCGAAGGCCATGCCCGAATTGAGCCGACCTTCGGTCTTCAAAGCGAGCTTAGCCGTCACGTTGCATGTGTTTGCCACGATGCCCTCGTCTAAAGCCCTTTGCGGCCTCTCTCTCAGCTTCTGAAATGACACCATCATCATTACTGTCGACGCGTTGAAACATTTTTTCCGTGCGCTCGGCAGCGAAGGCGTCTTGCTCCGCCAAGGAGACAATGCCGTCGCCATCTGCATCGAGCCGTTCGAAGTGTTTGGTCATGCGCTCCGCCTGACGGGCTTCACGTTCGGCCTCTCGTGCGGAGGTGAATTCATCCAGCGTAAGGCCGCCATCACCGTTCGCGTCGGCGCTTGCAAAGCGTGCGCTGCGGTCCGCGTTGATCTCGTCGAGCGAGATATTGCCGTCGCCATTTATATCGACTTGTTCCAAATTCATCTGAGGTCCATGCCCTCGGCCCGGGCCAGCCTGCCCGAACGCGGTCAAGGCAACGGCGCCAGTGCCGGCGAGGAGGACGGTGATCACTGCAAGTTTCTTCATTTTATCAGGTCCTTTCTATGTAACCTGATAATAAAACGAGCCTGCGTCATGAATCCGTCGCGAGGGATCCGATCCTTTTGCAGCGGAGTGCTGCGATTGCCCCGCAAACCTGCTCCAACTCCGCCTCAACAGCGCTGAATCCGTCCTGCGCCACAGCGCGCGCCAGTCGATCTATTAGCCCGATTGACTTTGGCGTTTCTGGGGTCTCACCACCGAGCGCCAATCTCTGAATCTGTTGCAATGCGTGAAGATAGGCGCGGCCCCGTTCAAGCATGCGGGCCTCGTCTCTAGAAAGTATGCCATGGTCGGACAATGCAGCGACAGCATCGCTGATAGAAGCGCGCCAGCAGGCTGCGTTTCGCGCTTTAAGCAAAGCGTGTTGTACAATGAATTCGAGATCGACAATGCCGCCCTCGCACTGTTTGAGATCCCAAGCTCCAAAGGGCGGCTTTTCTTTGAAAAGGCGCCGCCGCATGTCCAAGATGTCGGCATCAAGGCTAACAGACGCTCTTGGCTCGGCAATAAATGTTTCGACAAGCGAGCTGGCGCGAGCCGCAAGATCCGGGTCCCCTGCCACGACGCGAAACCGCGTGAGCGCCATCAACTCCCAGGTCCAAGCTTCATTCCGATGATAGGATTCGAATGCCTCAATCGAAGTGGCGACCGGGCCCGCGCGCCCCGAAGGCCGAAGTCTCATATCCGTTTCGTAAAGCCGTCCCGCAGCTGTATCGGCCGAGATGGCGGTGATCAGTCTTTGGGTAAATCGCGTAAACCAGTTTTGCGCATCGCTATGGTGTTCGCGATCAAAAATCACCAGAATATCCAAATCGGAATAGGCTGAGAGTTCGCGACCGCCAAGCTTACCGAGCGCAACGATGATCCATTTACCTTTTGCAGGACCAAATCTGAGCTCCGTCTCTGCTTCGGCGGCAGCCGCCATCTCGCGGATCGATTGGTCCGCAAGATCGCTCCACACAGAGGCTGCATCCCGGGCCGCCAGCTGGCCGTGCAGCAATCGATGCCCAATCAAGAATGACTCTTCCGCATGCCAGCGCCGATATAGGTCAAGCTTGGTTTCAAAGTCTTTTTCGGTTGACACGTTAGGCGCTGGCCGCTGAACACTCTCCGAGACCAGAGATTCCATCAGGCTCGGATTACGCGCGAGCGTCACTCCAATTTCTGGGGCAAGCGCAAGCGTGGCGATCAAGTCCTGCAGCAGAGTTGGCGCTGAAAGCAACATCGAGAGTGGCTGCACACCTGATGCCAAGCCAGACAGAAACCGACCAAACAAACGGAACGCGCCATCGGCTTCTCCGGTCTCTGCCATCGCGGTGAGCGCATCAGGAAGGAGCGCGGTTAAGAGTTCTCGCCCGCGCGGCGTTCGGGTCGCCGGAATACCGCCCCTATGCCAATTTCGGATCGCCTCGATGACCGCTTCTGGCTCTTGGAACCCCAAGCGCGTTAACGTCTCGATGGTACCCGGGTCGGTTTCAACTCCAGTGAAAACGAGATTGCCGTCAATTGCTGTTTGTCGCTTTCGGTCCTCGCCAGCAAACAATTCACCATAGCGTTGATGAACGTTTGCTCGCACCTGATCAAGCGCAGCCACAAAGTCGTTGAATCCTTTGTATCCGCACAAAAAGGCTAAGCCCGCCCGTCGCTCATCGGACTCTGGAAGCCGATGGGTCTGTTCATCAGCGAGCATTTGAATCCGATGCTCCACCGCACGCAAGAAGCCATACGCTGAAGCCAACTCATCGCGTATTTTTGACGGCACCGCACCTTCGATCACGAGCGCATCCAGTCCATCTAGGGTACGCGGTGTCCGCAACGCCGGAACACGTCCCCCCAAAATGATTTGCTGGGTCTGAACGAAGAACTCGATTTCGCGAATTCCGCCAGGCCCGAGCTTCACATCGGCGGACGCCTCATCACCGGATCGATCGGCTTGGCTATTGATCATCCCTTTAATGGCATGAACGTCAGCGATCGCCCAATAATCCAGGTGCTGTCGCCAAACGAAGCCCTGCATGTCTGCGAGAAAGCGGTCGCAAGCTTTCCGGTCTCCGGCGACGTAGGCCGCCTTAATCCAGGCCATACGCTCCCAGTTTTGTCCGAGCGTTTCGTAATAATTGGTTGCCCTTCGGATCGGAATGGCAATCGGCGTCGACCGCGGGTCCGGACGCAAACGGAAATCTGTTCGAAACACATACCCATCCGCAGTATGTTGTTCGAGCAGCTGGATAACAGTGCGGATCACCCGCTCGGCCAGTCGGGTTTGCTCTTTCGCGTCGGGATTGAAGAGATCTGCGTCGAAAAAGGCGACAAGATCGATATCGCTGGAATAGTTGAGCTCCCGTCCCCCCATTTTCCCAAGCGCAAGGAGGAATAGTCCATCACCCTCTGCATTGTGTTGGGCGAGCGCAACACGGAGCGCAGCTGCCACGCTCGTTTCAGCGAGAACAGTCAGCCCTTCCGTAACGTCGTTCAAATCTGCTTGCCCGGACAAATCTAACGCGGCGAGTGCGGCATGACCGAGCCGTTTGGCGCGGCGAAGCGCGCTCATCGCGTCATCAATTGAGGCCGACACTTGAACATTTTCCATCTGCGATACGGCGGACTGAAACGCGCGCTCAGCACCCGAGGCGCCAATAGTTTGGCCAAAGTCGGTGGACAGACGCGCTAAATAGGGCGCGTAATCACCGGCCCGCTGCAAAGCTTTCAACGGATCTGTATCAATGGGAGAAATAAGCTCGGTCATGGTTCAGCCGCGTTGCGGAAGGATCAGACGTACTAGCAGCCCGGTATCCGGCGAAGCAATGTTCGCCGATTCGAGCTTCAGTTCCCCTTTGTGCAATTCAGCGACAGCATCCACCAAAGCCAAACCCAGTCCTGACCCGGAATGCGTTCGCGCCTGATCGAGACGGACAAATCTTTCTTTGACGCGGTCTCTCTCGGCCTGCGGAATACCGGGACCCGTGTCCCGAACGGAGACCTCAATCCTATCTTTATGACGGAGCGCGGTGAAAGCGATCGCGCCGCCTGAAGGCGAATATTTGATAGCATTGTCCAACAGATTCGAAATCGCTTGCGCCAGCAATGCACGATCGCCACGCACAGTGAGTCGCGGCTCGATATCCGCTTCGAATCTAAGATTGGCTTCTTCGCATGCAGGTTCAAATAACTCAGCCATTTCATCGGCCAACTCTGACAGGTAGAAGGTTTCGAAACTCTCGCCTGACGCCGTGCCAACCCGCGCCAAATTCAAAATGGCGTTGAACGTCAGAAGCAGGCGGTCTACCTCTTCCACTGTCTGTGTCAGCGTTTCGCGGGCGCCATCAACCGTCATCTCCTCGCGGAGATAGGCCTCAATTCGATTTCGAAGCCGCGACAGAGGCGAGCGCAAATCGTGCGCAATCGCCTCTCCGGCGTGTCGCGTTGTCGCCATCAGGCTTTCGAGGCGCGCCAGCATTGCGTTCAAACGTTCAGATAGACGGTCGAACTCATCGCCCGACGAACCAATATCGGCGCGCTGCGTGAGGTCGCCGCCCATGACAGCTTCCGCAATCCGGGTGAGCCCTTCTGCCCGGCGAGACGCATAGCTGGCGCTAAAAAAGCCACCAAGCAGAGCGAGAATGATCCCAATCGGAGCCGCCGTTGCCATTGCAAACGTCACCCGCTGCACTAGCCGGTTCCGCTCATCCATCTTGATTCCGACCAGAAGAACGCTGCCATCGTCCAAACGAACGATGCGCCCTTCAATCGTGGTGACATCAGTGTCGCGATCGGCAAACGGTCGCTCAACCTCGAACGTGACCCGGCGCACCTCGCCAAGGTCATCGGATGTGTCCACCGGCATGTGCGGCATGTCGCCGACAATGGTTTGTCCGGCCTCAGTTTCAAACTGATAGGTAAAATCTCGCACACGCACCAGTGCGCGCTCGAGCAAAGATTGCTCCAAACGCTCCGGTCCGCCGCGATTATAAGCAACGGCAAGCGTTCTAAACTCTGCTTCTAAGCGCTCTGTTGCCTCAGCACGAGATGCACCCACTGTCGCTTGGAACAGATAGGTCAGCAGCCCGGCTGAGAACAGCGCGAACAGTGTTGAATAGACCAAAGCCAGCCGGAACGTCGTCGTCCGGATAAAGGCAAAGGGACCAGACTTCATGCTTGCAGGCAGTAACCCGCACCACGCACCGTCTGCAAGAGCTGATGATCAAACTCGCGATCAATCTTCGAGCGCAATCGAGAGATATGAACATCGATCACATTCGTCTGCGGGTCGAAGTGATAGTTCCAGACTTTCTCCAACAGCATTGTGCGGGTCACAGTTTGACCCGCATGCCGCATCAGGAATTCAAGCAATTTGAACTCACGCGGTTGAAGGTCGATACGTGTGGTTCCACGGTTCACCGCTCTCGACAGAAGGTCCATTTCCAGGTCGCCCACACGGAGACGAGTTACAGGAGGTTCATCCTTGGTTTGGCGACGTCCAAGCGCTTCAACACGGGCAACCAGCTCTTCTGGCGCAAATGGCTTTGCTAGATAATCATCCGCACCCGCTTGCAGACCTTCAACGCGATTGTCGACTTCTGACAGGGCTGAAAGAAACAAAGCGGGTGTGGTGCCACCGGCATTGCGATACTCTTGAACAAGCTGCAATCCCGGTTTTTCCGGCAACATGCGATCGACGACGAGGGCATCGAAGATGTCTTCACGGGCTCTCACGAGACCCCCGACACCGTCGCCGATTGTCTCTACATTGTGGCCAGCATCTGCCAGCACTTGTTCGATGAATTGAGCGTGCTCAACATCATCTTCAATGACCAAAACCCGCATTCACATCTCCTCTACTCTTCGTCCCCTGCCCCCAAATCAACTGTCACGAACGATGTCCGAGGACCCGCACGTACCGCAAGCAATATTTTATCACGCCCACGTTCCAGTGCGCTCTCGATCGCCTCTTCAAGGTCGGAAACGCTCTCAAGTGCGCGATCGTTCGCATCGAGGAGAATCATCCCCGGGCGAATACCAAGATCGCCAAGTGGGCTGTCGCTTTCGAGCGACTCAATGATCAGTCCGGCCTCTGAGGCGTCCATATCCATGGCCTCGCGCGTATCCGGATCGATCGGTCTCAAATAGGCGCCAAGCGGCCCTTCTGTCGATTCAGTTTCGTCGCTGTCTGAGCGATCTTGCTCCAAGCGCGGGAAGGCCGATCCGAGGTCATCTGGACGTTCTCCAACGGTGACGGAGATCGTCTCGCGGCTGCCGTCACGTAAAACGACAAAGCTGTTTTTCGACCCCGCAGCAAGGGCGCCAACTAGGCGGGTGGTATCCGTTGCGTCATCGACGGACTGGCCGTTGATTTCGACAATAATGTCACCGCGTTTGATACCCGATTCGCGGGCTGGGCTGCCCGTTACGAGATCTGCCACAATGGCGCCGCGTGCTTCGCTCAAGCCGCGCGCATCTGCCATATCCGGCGTCACATCTTGGATGGTCACACCCAGCCAGCCGCGAGACACACGACCGCTTTGAATAAGCGTATCGGTGACGTCCCGGGCGAGGTCTGCCGGAATTGCGAACCCGATCCCAACAGAACCACCTGTGGGCGAGAAAATCGCCGTGTTCACGCCGACAACGCGGCCATAGAGATCAAAGGTCGGCCCGCCAGAATTTCCGCGATTGATCGCGGCATCGATCTGCAGAAAGTCTGTATAGGGATTTGAATTGCCAAGGTCGCGGCCATCCGCAGACAAGATCCCAGCCGTTGCCGTCCCACCCAAGCCGAATGGATTGCCAAGGGCAACCACCCAGTCGCCGCGCCTCAGCTCGCTGCTGCTGCCGAATTCGACAAACGGATAGTCGCCACTCTCGACAACACGGAGGACCGCCAAATCGGTCTGCGCATCGGTGCCAACGAGCTCTGCTTCGAGTTCGCGTCCATCTTCTAATACGACTTCGATTTCCGTCGCATTTTCTACGACGTGATTGTTGGTGACGATGTACCCTTCAGCAGAAATGAAGAAACCAGATCCAAGGGAGCGCGCTTCACGCGTTGAGGGTTCGCGCTCTTCATCGTCTTCGTCTTCTTCAAACCCCGGGCCTTGGCGGAACCGCTCAAAAAAGCGTTCGAGCTCGGACAGGTCGCTGCGCTCTTGCTCAGAAACAACGTTTACGCTGACAACGGCTGGACTGACGCTTTCGATCAGGTCCGCGAAGCTGATAGGCGCGCCATTCGGCGCATCAATAGTAATGGGTTGAGTGTCGGCAGAGACCAATTGTGGTCCCCAAACCAAGGCTGCCATGGCGCCTGCACCGACACCTGCTGCGACAAGCGCACTTGCCGAAATGCCCAGCAATTTCATACTGTTCTCTACCTCCAACTATGAAGAGCATTATGTGATGCCACTTTCGACATAGATACACCCTTCGATATATTAAACATCATTTAGATTTGAAATCAATAAAAACAAGGACTTAGGCAAGTCACGATGGCTTTATATCGGTCAATAACGGCAAAAGTCGGACGGGATCATTCATTCTTTGATGGAGGCTTTGCCATGTTCTCTGCGATTTGGTTCGCAAACGGCTGCCCGAGAGGCGCGAGCCGGCGTACCAAAGTTGCGATCGCATAGATCAAACCAATCGCGATGATCATAGTGACCTGGCCTTGTGTGAAATTCCAGCTCGAGGCCTGCTGCGCGGTCTCAAGGACACGCGCGGCATCACCATCTAGAATTGCCGTGTACATCTCAGACAGCCGCTCAGGCTGCATTGAAAACGAATCATCCTCGGCCATCGACGACCCAAGCCCCAGACTTAAGAAACGCCGTAACAAGCCCCGCCAGCGTCCCGATATTGATGTCCATGTATTCCCCTGGATCGTACCCCGACCAAACCAGCGCCATCTCATAGAATGCGAAGCATCCAGAGACAACAAGTACCGACGCCGTCATTGCCGCCACGGTCGCCCCGAATGGGGCCCGCGCATTGCGAACCCCGACAAAGGCGATCACAGCAAAAACGAAGAGCACGGCGGTCCAGCCAGTGAAGACCCAAATATCAAACATTAGACTGATCCTTTTGCTGGGGAACGGTGCGCAGTTTCGACCAGGTGGCAAGGCCAGCAAAGATCACCATCAAGATATCTAGGAAGGCGAGCATGCCCGCAGCGACAAAGAACTGGCCCGTGCCATCCGCCCAATTTTCAGCGAGCGCAAAAGTTGACGATTGTTTTGGCTTCGAAGCGCGAAGCTGCTCGATTTTTTTTTGCGCGTCGACAATCTGCTGTTCTTTGTCCTCGTAAGCAACACGGGCCCGCAGCTGACCCTCCAGTGCCAAAATGTCCGGGCAGTAGCGCTGCACATAAAAGCTGTCCCCGAGGCAATACTCCTCAGTCCCAAGCCCAATGTGATCACCAACGGGATCGCCAGTGAGGTTACCCGGCTGATTTCGCGCCGGCCGCGAGAGCATACGCTTCAAATCATCGCCGAGGTCTTCACTCGAGGTGACAGTGAAGCTCTCGAGAAAACGCATGTCATCGAGCTCGTTTCGATATTGTCGAATATTGGATTCAATCGTCGTGATCTGCGAATTGATCTCGAAGGTCCCGCTTCCGCGATCATCCTCGATGGCCGCTTGGTAAGACGCGCCCGTGAGCACGACAAATGAGATCCCAACGACGATCACGATCGCCCACCAAACATAACCAGTCTGATCATGATCGATGATCGCCCTGGCAAGGCGTGAGGCTGCGAGCTTGATGCCAATCACGATCGCCGCACCAATGAGACCAAACCCGAAGCTTAGCGCATCATTGTCAGGAAAGAGCCGCGAGAAAGAGGTGTAGGCAAAATAGATCGCGATCGCCGCTATGACCCAGGCGATCGCGCCAAAAAGCATTGGCCCACCCTCATCTGCGATGTTGGACACCGCATCTGCAAGCCGGCGGATCTTTGCGACAATTGTCTTCTCGCGCTTCAAAACATCTGCGCGCAAGAGCGCGGCCGTCTCACTTGCGGCCGCCGAGCTCCCGGCTTTCACGCGGATCTCATTCTCAGCCGTGATTTCGATATCACCTATTCTGCTCATCGTGCTATGGCCCCCTGTGCCGCTAACTCGTTTTCAACCCAGGCCTCGAAGAGGTTGATCCGCTCAGCTTTTTTGGCGTCAACTTGTCGACAGGTTTCGAGGAGCTCGACCCAGTCGCGGTTGAGCATGTCAAGAGACGGGCTCGGGCAAGGCGGGATTTCTTCGAGGACGTATACTTCGCCATCGGCTTCAACCTCCGTCCCAGTCACTGGCGGGTTCGGATCCGCGAACGCCAACACCGTTATCAGAGTCGGCGCCGGCGGCGGCAGCTGTAATATCGGCGCAGCCGGGGATGTCTCGCACGCCGCGATAAACCCCGCAGACAAACTCATTAGGAACGCGCTGGTTCGCCCAGTCATGCCTCATCCTTTCAAGATTGTTGAGGACCTCCGCCGTTTCAGCTTCGGCCGCACGGCGCTGGGCGATGGCTCGGCTGAGCTCAACCCGGTTTTGAGAGCGCGCGCGGTCACCCGCCTGCAGAGCAGCCTCCGCCGTCTCGAGCGCCTCGCGGGCCCGCTGGCGCTCATATCCAATTTCGGCAAATTTCTCGATCTTCTCGTTGATGACCAGGGCGATATAATTGTCCGAGATCCGCTCTAAATCTGAGAGTGCATTTCCCTGCCCGATGGTTTTACCATGCGTGTAAGCAAAGGCGCTGGCGCTTGCGATCGCAGCGGCCGCGCCGAGCGCAGCAACGATACCAAGCCTAGACGAGAGCAGCATCGGAAGCCTCCAGCGCAGCGGTCCATTTGATGTGATAATTGTTCCGCTCATAAGCCGGGCCGTTGTAATGATAGGCAACTTGCCGAGCGTTCTCACGCTTGAGCGCCTCATGTAGCGCCGGGCTGCTTTGAACAAATCGAATGAAGGCCGTCGTTTGACCCTCAGCCGTCTTCATCGCGTCTAGAAATGCACCTGGATTCTCAAAACCGCAGCGATAAGCATTGAACCCCATGATCTGATAAGCGCCAAACGAATGTGCCTTGATTGCAGGCCCCGATTGCAACGCGAGCATCTCCAAGAACCGCTCCCAGCGAGTCAGCAAGTCGCGCGCATTCTTAAGCCCATCAAACCGCATCGCCGTTTTGGTGGCCTGGCGAAAGTCGCGCCATTTGCGCTTTTCAAATCTTACAATTGGAACGCCATCAATTAAGGGCCGATCGCGGCTTTCAACAATTGGGATGGCGCGCACAGCCCGCATACGGACGCTCAAAGCATCAGCAGCGCGCTCGTGCTGCACGCGCGGCATCAGCTCGCTCGTATCCTCCCAGGGCACATCATTGTAAATGCGCCGGCGCGAGATCTCGCCGCCGGAACGCAAGGACTTCAGGAGCTCACGCGCGTTCATTCAGCACCTTTTGCAAGAAGGTTTCGATATCGCCGGCACGAAGATCTGCGATGACCAATCCAGATTCGAGCGCAACGCTAACTGCGCCCACATTTGGCGCGATCAGATAGGCGATCATCAGCTTGCTGAGATCCTGATGCGTGATCGGATAATCGGTGCCAAGCCAGGAAATGATGGCCACTGGCGGACGCGCCTGTCTCAGCTCGCGCTTCAGCTCAGCGAGCGCGTCTGCCTGGCGCTGAAGGCCGACCCGCAGCGCCTCCTGCACAAGCTTCGCGAACTCTTCAAATTGAGCGCGCAGCTTTTCAGTACTTTGAGTGATTTGCGGGCCCTCCCCGCGCATCGCGCGCACACCATCTTCAACTGCGTCGAGCCGGCGGTCCCTCAGCGCGGGATCTGCGATGATGGCCTTAGTAGCCTTTGCTTGCTCCATCAGTTCAGCCCAATCATGTTAAAACGATGCCATAAGTCGCAGCGGCCGCCTCAATGAGACGGTGCGCCCGCGATCGCCCAGCTGCGCTCGCATAGAGCGCTTCGCCAGCGAAGAACCCGCCGGCAAATTTCGCATCTGATCCGTCTGCGCCGGTCGCCCCGCCGCATCCAAAATTGATGCGGTTCAAATTTGTGAGTGTCGGAAAGTTGCTCGCCCCGCCGCTCGCAACGATCGGGGTGGTGCTATTGATGTAGAGAGCAACCTCATAATTGACGTTGTCGATCGACACGATGAGCACGTTTGGATCTTCAAAATTAAGCGCCGATTTCGATGTAGTCGCCCGAGTCGGACTCACAAGATCACTGTTTGCGCGCAGTTCCGTCGAGGTGAGATCGCAGCGGATCCCATAGGGAACCGTCCCGAGCCCCAGAAAAATGCCAGTGACGTCTTTCGGCGCGAACACACAGCCCATTGTGTAGCTAGATGGCAGGACCGTATCGCCAGCCTGGATCTGAACACTTGCGCCCGCTCCGGTCTCAACATCGACCGATGTGTGCCCAAACTCCACATCATCTGCGACGATTGATGCCCCGCCATTCAGCAACGTCGCATTGCCGACGACCCGGTCGATCGGAGCAGCGCCGCCGACACTCGAAAATCCCGTCCATGCGTGAAGCAGAATACTGGGGTTTGCAGCAAGAGAGGCGACCGCTTGATCCCAGGCAGATTTTGGGACTTTACGACCTGAAACACCTGAGACCTCAGATGTGATCGTGATCGGAACGATAGACATAAAACCCCCTTAACTGACCGTGATGCGCTGATGCTGAGCCCATTTGTAGCGCGCTGAAGAATCCGCCCCGACAGCGTTCGAGCTGTCGCGCAGTTGGCCGCGAGGGCCAGTTGTGCCGCCGCCAGCGCCATTGCCACTGGCTGTCGTGTTGCCGGCATAAGTGATAGTTTGGTCGGTGCCGTCCGGGGTTCCCGAAAGCGTCACAACCACGGTGCTTCCTGAGATGGCGACACTTGAAATCGACGGCAGGGTCCCGCCAGTTTGGCTAAACACAAATCCCCGATCACCAGGGTCATCAACGCTGCTGTCAAAGACGAGGGCGCCTTCGGCCCCAGCATAGGTCAGCGTGATGACATTGCCCGATCGCGCGGCCGACGAAATGTAAAGCATTGGATGGGTGACCGAGTCCGCTATGCGCCGACCTATTGCACGGCCGAGAATCTCGCCAGCCGCGCGCTTGCCATCAGCGTCCGAGTGGATCCCGTCAAGGTGGGTGTAGATGTAGTTGACCCCCGAGCACAAAAACCGCGCGGGCTCTGAGACCGCTCTGTCGAGCTGCACAAAAACAGGGTTGCCAGCGATCGACGTGTTGTTGAGCGTCCAAGCACTGATCTGATGCGCTGCTAGCAGGACTTCCTCTGTTTGTCCTGTAATTGCCTTTAAATCAGCGTCGAAGTCCGATTGCAGCTGAACGTAATGCCCATCATACGTCGCATAGACATCCCCGCCATTGCTCTCGCCCTGAAACCACGCAACGGCCGGGACGATGAGATCAAGACCGGCAAGATCGCAAATCACTTTCAGGCGCCGCGCTGCCATCAATATTGATTGATAGCCGAACGTTCCTTTGTTCAGTCCAAGCCCGGGCGCGCCAGCGATGGCGTTTCCGCCAATCGCAAAACTGCCCGTGACCACCGCAGCCGTGGACGCAAGCTCAGCCGCTAAGGCCCAGCCTAAGCCGCAGCAAGGACTTTCACCGACAAGCTGTCCAGGACCATGCAGCTCGCTCGCATCGATCAAATGAGAAAGCTCGGAAAGGCTGAAGGTTTCTTCGGTCTGGTAGACGCGCGCAAGGCTGACCCCGTGCGAAAAAGACAAAGACCGGCCGGGCGCATCGGGGGCGGCTGTGACGACGCGCGTTCTTGAGCCGAACGCGCCGCCATTTGATTGCCCATAAACTGGCACAAAGTAGACTGTCGTTACGCCAGCAGCGAGGGCCGCGCTCGCATCCCAAAGGCCTTGGTCGACGACATACTCGTCGCCCTCATCGTAAAATGATACGCTGTCGCCATTTTGCACTAGCCGCGAGACATCACTGATCGCCGGTGAAAGTAGAATGTCGCTGCCGTCGCGCATGAGGGCTCGCGCAGCGCGCGAGCCCTCACTCCCGGTCAAATAGGCAAGACCCGAGGGCGCTTCTTGGCGCAAACCCGAAACAAGCCCGCTGCGCTTTAAAACGCCGAACAATAAAACGCCTTCGCCGGAAACAGTACCGGCCGCAACTTCAGCATCGATCGTTTCACCAGTAGCGCTCTGAATTTCATCTTGAAATTCCTCGGAGCTTCTGACCGTGCCGTCCGCGAGTATTACTCTGATCGGGACGCCCGCACTATCAAGAACAGCGTGCACGGAGCCGGAGAGACCTGCGTCTCCTGGCAGAGCAATACCCTGAGCAGATGTCACATTTTGAAGGCCCAGAACTTCGATCTCGGTTGCGGCATTTTCTGATTGAACCGAGCTAAGACTTGCCTCTGCCCCAGTGAGCCGATCATTGAGATCTGACGCATCTTTGGTCCAGGCCGAGCCGCCGGTCGGCCAACCATACAGCCCGTTGTTTGCTGAGGCCGAGCCATCGCCGTTGTCATCAAGCACGTAAGCAAGGGCCGGCGGCGTCGGGGTGACAGCGTCCATCGCTGACTTGGTCTGATAGACCACGGTGCCGGATGGGAGCGCTGCAATCAAAGACTGTATTGCCGTCAAGCTGACGCCGGCATCTGCAGCACTGCTGGCAGCGTTCTGGGCCTGCAGACCAGAGGCCGATTCGGCGGCCTGCGCGCCATTGCGCGCAACCTCCGCTGACGTTTTTGCAGTTTCAGCGCCGAGCTTTGCGGTCTCAGCAGCCTGCTGCGCCGCAATGAGTTCAGCTGAACCGGTCTCGCTGCCAGGAGACCAAACTATCGCGCCGTCAACGATGGCAAGATAGCCTTTTGTCACGCCCACAAGCGTCGCGAGCTCGGGCGCCGCCTCTCCGATCGGCAGGCGCAGCGCGCGTGACTGACCGCGCGCGAGCTCCTGAACGCGCTTCATGACATTGACGAACTCTTGATTGAGCTTCGATGCCGGGATGCCGGTGCTCTGCCCAAACTGCGTCACCGGAAGATTGGCGCCGTCTCCATAGACAATGACGCTCTCACCGCCGACCAGCGCGGCATCGAGCACAAGCGCGCCATTATCAGCTGGTCCTGCCGGGCTCATTGTAAAGGTCGGCGCGGTCACTATGCCATTTGCGTCGGTGACCTGGACGGCCATTTCGCTTGCCGAGGCATAGGCAAACGGCACACTGAAACTGGTCTGCCCCGCTGTCGCAGTGTAAGAGCGCAAGCGCGCATCGTCAGTAAGGATTGTATCAGCCATGGCGCGCGCATCTTAAGCCCGCAACCCAAGTGTCAAACGATTAGCGAGAGCCGCCAGCGGCCGCTTCAAAATCAGGCCCGCGCTCTGGCTCACTGTCACCAGGTGCCCACCAAAATTCTTGATTGAAATTGCGCCGATAATACTGGGCTTTGCGCCGAAACGCGGCCTCAGCTTCTGGATCGGTGATCTTCTGCAGCGAGTCTTCAAACACCCGCTCCCAGGCGAGCCGCAAATACCAGATGTTTCCACCTGGTGTGTAGCGCTGTCCGAAATCGCGCAAATCGTCCAGGAAGTTCACCTCATCGCCCTCGGCCGCCTTCATAACGTTGCCGATCGTCATTTTGATGAACCGATCGGCGCCCTCGGCGACAGGCCCGCCAGCGGTCAAAGGGAGTGTTCGTCCGAAGCGGTTGACGTCGGCAAACAAAAAGTCGCCCCAAATGCCCATGCCACCGCCCTGCAGCATGGCCGCGCCGGCGAAGTTTGGCGTTGTCATGTCGCGAGGATCCCGGCCGGCTGCGAGCTGCTTGACCTGGATAGCGAGCGCGCCGCCAAGCGACAGCGTGACAAAAAGCGCCGTCGCATAAGCCGCGCCGCGCGCCGTGTCGCTGCTTCGGATCATCTGCGCAATCCGGTAACCCCAAAGCATCGGCACAGTCGCGCCGAAGGACATGAACATCGCAGATGAACGACGAAGCTCGCCCCACGCCGTTCCGGCCCTGCTATCGCCGATGAGCAACGATCTAGACCGAAGCGATCCAGACGGCACTGCGTATTCGCTTTCTTGATTCAAAAATTCGAGCAATTTGTCGCCAACGCTTGGCTCGAGCGCGAGCGGGTTGACTGCGCCATCATCTTTTTCGCTTGCGCGAATGACGTCCCAATCGGCCTCGGTAAAACCATATCGGCGAAGGGTGCGCTGCAAAGGCGCATCGAGCCCATCAAATTTCTTTTTTGAGGCCGCGCCGAGATCAAAGAGCGCGCCCATCATAAACCCCTGGCGGCCGGCCCGCGTCCAAGGCGAGAGCGCGGAAGCCTCTAAGACGGTGCTGGCGAGATGATTGGACCAGGCCGAGCCTGAGAACGTCTCAGCATAGCGTGCTTGCTGCCCGAACGTGTTGAGCGCGGTCTCCATCACTAGGCCAAATCGCACGGCATCTCGGCGCGACTTAGACGAAAAACGCTTGACCATTTCCCGAAGTGCGCGGCCCTGGCTGGATCCGGCAAAAAACCGCGCCATGCCTTGAAACATCGGATCGGTTGGAATCGCCGAAAGCGCCGCTGACCCGAGCGTCGATGAGGTGATCACGTTCCGGACGTTTGCCATGGCGTTTGCAAACTGCTCATTGGCCGGAACATTATGCTCGCCCATATAATGAACCCACATACTGCGCGCGCGGCCGATCTTTTTCTGCACATGGTCCATCGCATGTTGCGACTTAACCGACGCCGGCAACAATGCCGGCTGATCGAGTGTTCGCTTTCCCGCCTCCGAGAGCGCAATCTCCTCGATCCAATTTAGCGTGGCGCGCGGATTGGGCCCAAGCACTTCAAGCTGAGCAATGTCCCGCGCCATCATGGAGATGTGGCCCATCATGGCGACAAAGGGATCTCCGCCGCCAAAGTCGCGCTGATAGGCCTCCCAGGTCGACGCGTCTTTGAAGACCAAAAACCGCTCTTCAAGCCGCTGATTGGCGAGCGATCCGCGCCCAAATGGCCGCCGTTTCGGAACGCGGTTCGCCCAGCCATCCGTCAGAATATTGTCAAGCACGATCTCCAGCGACTCGCGGAGCTCTGCGTCGCTGATCGGCTCGCCATCACGCCCGCGCATGCGGCTCGCATCGACATCGCGGTAGAGCCGGTCGAGATAGGCTTGGCGCCCATGCTTGCCGATGAAAGCACGCACCGCGCGCGCATCATGCATTTGCGGCAGCCCCCAGTTTTCAAGCTTCTTGATGTCGCCGCCGGCCCTGTTGAAACGCTGGCGCAGATCCTCGGCCGTTTGCGTCCAGGCCTTGGCAAGCCGTTTCGCAGCCGAATCCTTGGTGTCCTCGCCAAAGGCCTCTTTGATCAGATTGGAGAGCTTCGCCGGGCGCTCACCCCAGCTTCTACGAAACGAGGCGCCTTGGCGGAACTCCCAAAGCACCGACTCCATCATGCCATGGGCCCGGCCGATGATCGCTTTGCGCCGGCCCTCGACACTGCTTGCAAGGTTTTGCCCTTGGCCGAGAAACTCGATTTTGGCTTGCAAATATTCTGCGACATTGTTGCGGCCGGAGCCATCCAAAAAACCTTGGATCTCTTCTGAAATCTCGCGCGCCTTCAGCGCGTTCAGCCGGTCTAACTTCGCCTGGCGATCGCGATTGTTACGGAGCATTTCAACCGTATCTTTGGCGGCCGCGCCATTGTCGCCGCCATGCTTTTCGCGGGCCCGCAGAAAAGTCTTGCGGATCTCATCGCCTTCGGCCTGGTTGATTGTGCCTTCCTCGATCGCGTTTTGGATACACTCTAGAAAATTGCTCATGCTGCCTCCAATGCGCACGCTTCAAATCGCTCCGTCACACGATCGGCCCGGCGAAGCTCGGTTGATGCTTGTGCCTGCGCGCCCTCTTCGCCAGGCACTGCGCCAAGCGGATCCTCGGTTGGTCGGCCGCGCACCTCTAAGAACTCGCGGTGGAGCTCGAACGCCTCATCAATTTGGCCCTCATTGAGCTCCGCGCCGGCGCGCTCGAGCCGCGCAGCAAAATCGGACTTGGACGGCTGATCAGCCGCGACCGTGCCGCCAGATTTTGAAAAGAGTGCAGACCGGCGCCCGCCGCGAACGTCTGCAGCGATATCGCGTATCGCAAGCATAGCGAGCTGGCGCAGCACCAACCGGTCATTTGCAAGCTTTGGGGCGAGCGAAGGAAAATGTTTGATGACCCAAGCTTTGACGGTGGCGATCGTCTTTTGAACGAGCGGCGCATCTGGCGCATGCTGAACCAAATGCGCGAGCAATTCATGGCGAAAATCATCGCCTGGAAGATCTGGCTGCGTGCGACGCAGGACTGCCTCGGCGCGTAGCGTCGCGGGATCTGATTTGGCGAGCAATCCGTCGACCGACTTTAGGATCGCTTCGAAACCCTTCTCATCAAAGATCCGCGAGATGCCGGCATGAACGCCGAGCTCGTGCAAGAGATAACCGCCCATCGCGTCTGGCGCGGCAACATCGCGAAAGATCACGACTTGGCCCGACTCCAGCGTCACGGCATGGGCATCATCATGCTGGGCCCAATCTTTTCGAATGTCGCTCGCTTTGCTCTCGAAACGGATCCGGCCGGCCCGCTCGAGCACATCAAAATCCTTCCCGATCGCGGCGCGGCCGGCCTCACGAAATGACGCCTCGAGACCAAGCCGATCATTGAGCGCGGAAAGATCACCAATGTCGGTGAGCTCGTGATTGCTTGCCGGCGGTGAGGTGTGCCCATTGTCATCAAGTACGGCCCTGCGATCGACCAGATTGGGCCGAGGCGGCACTTCAAAGGGTTTGTCACGAAAGAGCGAATACAAGCGCCCATCATTTCGCGTTGGATGGCGAGCGCCCTCGCCAGGCGTGAACACAAATATCGATGTCCCACGATCGAATTCGGCAAGTGGGCGAGATGAGCCCGCCCCTTCGAGCGCGAGCCGATGCGCTTCGCTCGCTTCATTGAGCTCGGTCTGGGCAGCTTTGTAGGCCTCCCCCACTTCCAAGCTGCGCCGTCGTCCTGCCGGCAGCCCAACATCTGGCGCGGTCTCGGTCTTGGCCCAGTTATAGTCTGCAACCCTGTGATTGAAACTTGCAATCGCGAGGCGGCGAAATCCTTGCGCATCCAATTGCTGCCTTAAGGGCTGCGCGCCGACGGGGCGAAATTCAAACCCGTGGATGCCGGCGCGCTGCAAAACAGTGTTGTTGCGATAAAACGTGTCCCAATCATCCCAGTGCTCTCGGTGAAAGGCCTGGCGCAAAATATACCGAACGAGGACCGACGCGTTCGCATCTTCAATACTTGTGCTTGACCGCTTCGCGATATTCTTAACCACATCTCGCAACACTTCATCCTCAGAGATGTCGCGGTCAAAGTGGCGTTTGAACCAATCACTGAGCCTCTCCCATGCGCGATCGAACCCGCCTTCATAAATGCCGCTTCCAATCATATCCATGATCTCGCCTGGATAGTATCGCTCCTGGCGCCAAAACTGATCAAACTCAGGATTGAGGTGATCGGTCTGTGTATGAAAAGGGACACCGTCAAGTGTGTGCACAAAAACGCGCTCAAACTCCGGATCCTCGTGGCGATACTCATCTAGCAAGGCCCGCAATTTCTTTTGGACTTCAGGATGCTGGTCTTTCAGCGGGACATCCCAATTAGCAAGCGTCTCATCGCTGACGTCCGGCAAGTTTGTCGAGTTGCGCCTTTTTTTTGTTGCGAGCTCATGGCGCGACAAAAAAGTCTGGCCATAAAGCTGAACATAATGGCTCGCGCCGAGATTGTGGTTTGACGTCAGATCATAGTCATAGCGGTTGTGCTTCTCGCTATACTCAAACCCAATCGCATCATTGCGCATAGGGTTTGAGTGCGACTCACGCCTAGGCTCTTCTGGGATCGACGTATCGCGCAGCAGCGTCTCAATGCGCATTGGCTCTGTGTTGAGTGTGCCCTCCTTCTGATATTTCGGCGCGTTGCCTCGCTCGGAGACACCGCCGAAAAACCAATCCACCGCCTCCTGTTCGGTCCACCATGGTGGTACCGCCGCGCGCTCTTCATCATTCCAAAGCGCCCGATATTCAGCATTGATCGCTCTGCGCTCACCCGGCCTCGACAAGTAGGGCTGCGAGCGCCGTGTTTGGTATCGAAACCCCTCAATGTGATCGATCGCATGCTGTAATTCATGAATCGCCGTCGATGAGGCGAGCCCTTCCGATCGCGCCGCGATCCGGATCCCGACGGAGCGTTCTGCCGTCGCTCCAAACAAACGGCCGATAAATGAGGGTTTGGCCTCTCTCAGCCCCTGAGAGCGAAACCAGCCGAGTGCGCCCTCTCGCTGCGCGGCTTTACCGTCTTTGCCTTGGCGGGCATCAACAATGACGCTGCGAAGCTGCGGGTATTGTTCAAAGAGATCAGGCATTCTCAGAATCTCGTCTGCCCGCCCGATCGCCCGCGACGTGATCAGATCATAACCCCAGCTGGTATTGAGCTCGACGACCCAGTCTCCGCCACGATCGCGATACCAGCCTTGCCCGAAACGCTCCCAAGTTTGCCGCCATATCTCTTCCGGCTCGGCGCCTTTCCGGCGCGCCGATTTCGCATAGGCGAGCGCTTCAGGTTTTGCTGAGAGCGCCTTTGGCCCCGCAAAAGTGAAAAGACCCTCTTCCGCCGGCACCGTCGTGATCACCTTCGCAGCCGGCTCCCCGAATCTACTGGCAGCTTCATCATAGATTTGCGCGACATCACGCCCGCCCACAATCGCATCGATCTCAGCTGCTTCGCGGATCGCCTCACGGGGGCCCGGAACCGGTTCAGGTTGAACATCTGCCTGGGGGCGCTCGCGAATCTCATCTTGCCAGGCGCGCCATTCTTCTCCCTCACCGATCCGGAACGTAGCTTCTCCGCCTTGAACCTCGTCCCCCAATGCGCGGACAAAATCGTCATCATCGACGACGTCAAAGCCGGCCTCCTGAGCTCGCCGCGTCAGCTCATCGATGGTCACACCAGATTGGTTGTTAAGAAGGCCCGGCCGCTTTCTGACGTCACCGAGCCATTGCTGGATCGTTCCGCGCCGATAGCCTGATCCATCATCGCCAAAGCTTTCACGCACCCCGCCTTGTTCTCGCACAAATCCAAAAAGGCTTTGCGGCCGCGCCGGCGGCCGCCCCGACCAGCCAACCGATAAGCCAGGATCACCGCCGGCATTAAACTCGAGCGACTGGGAGAGGACCGCATCGAACTCGAGCTCGGACTCGGGCCTTGCCGCGATAACATCTTCCGCAATGCTGGCGTGGAGTGCGGGATCCTCAACGCGCTCTGCGATCCGCGCGCCATAGAGATTTGAAAGCTCGCCGCTCTGCACGCGCAAATAGGCCTCATCTGAGAGATTTGTGAGCGCGCGAGCCGCTCTGCCGGCATTCGTGTTGGCAAGTTCATCACCCAATAGCGGCGCAAGCTCCGGGCGGTCTGGGCGCTCGACAATGCGAGATGGCGCCGGCGCAGGTTCCGGCAAATTGCGCTGTACAGCGATTTCAGCGCCGCTGAGCGCGTTTTCATGGGCTCGGCCTGTAATCCCGTCTGGCGACCTTTCCTGCGCGCTGACGGCGCCCTCTTCGCGAGAAAGCGCGGCCCTCGCCTCAGGCGGCAGGTCGGTTTCAAGCTTTTTGGCCGCTTCGATGACATCTTTGCGTTTGCCAGAGAGAACTTGGCGGAGCGTGTGATCTTCGGGCAAAGCCTCGAGTCGCTGTTTCGCTTCGCGATACTCCGGGGATCCAACCACGCCGCGATAGAGCGCGGAGGCACCGCCCTCAAATGCCCCGCCTAGGAGCGCAGCAAAGACGACATTCGTCGCGCCCTGGCTGAGCGTGTATTCGAGACCGAGCTCATCATGCCAGGTTTTGATCGTAGGTTGCAGCGCGGTCTCAATACCGGCGCTGACGATCGCGCCTTTGAGCGCCGCGCTGAGAATCGTTCGGCTGGCACCAACCGGCGTCAGACCAGCAGCAATTTGCGCCGGATCCGTTATGGCCGCGCCGAGCCCGCCGACCAGTGCGCCGGCAGCGGCATCGAGGCCGCTCGATCGGGCCCGCACATCCACCAGGTTTTTTTGGCGCTCATCAACGATCGCGCGGATCTCCGCATCCAAATTGAGATCTTGCAGACGCTCATCGAACGGGGTGCCTTGTTCGCGCTGACCTTGCTGCAGCTTCCAATATTGCAGTCGAAAATCGCGCTCTGCCTTTCGGATGGCGAGGCGGCGCGGATTATCGGGGCTCCGCAGCGATGGCCCAAGCGAGTCGATGTAGCGCTCTTTGAAGCTCAGTCGGTAGGGGTTTTGAAGATCAACCCCTGTTGCCTCTTTTGCGCGATCGACAATCCGGTCATAGGCGAGCTCATGGGCGACCTGCTCAGAGTTGAAATTATAGAGGACCCGGCCCTCTTCAAACGCAGCGCCGGTCACATCTCCAAAATCGGTAAGCGGCCCGCTGGCAAGAGAAGGCTCATCCGGCCGGCCGGCCTGGCTGCGGTCTGTAAAAAACAAACTCAAGGCAGAACCGCCTCCGGCATGCGCTCAGACACCCGGTCGCGCAGCCGATTGAGATCGAGCTCATAGAGGCCATCTGCCCCGCCGCCGGATAAAAATTGCGGATCCGCAGATGTTGGATCTTTCAGAGACAGATTGTAGACGCCGGGCCGCACGGTTGACCAATACGCCCCTTGCAAGGCTTCGAGCTCGACGTCGCTGCCATCGGAGTAAAAAGGCTGGCCGCTTTCAAGATAATCATCGAGCTCGAGCGATTTCGCGATCGATGTTGCCTCGCGGGCGCGCACCCAGCTCGGCAAGATGACGCGGGACGTCTCCAGCCCGTCCCACCAGCCATCTCCGATCTGGGCAATGCCGCCAAATTGTTCGCCTTGAAGATAGACCGCGCCCATCGATTCGTTCAACGCGCGCTGATAAAGCTCATCATCCCAATCAGCATTAAGGCCCTGATAGCCGACATAGATCGCGCTCGCGGTGCGCTCGACATCCCGCCGGGCCCGGCCGTCATAGGCTAAGACTGGCGAGAGCATTTCGCGGGCAAGGTCGCGAGCATCCGTCCCGAGCCCGCTGGCGACGCCCTCTTTTTGCGCAAGCAAAGCCTGGCCCCGTGCGGCCGCATCGATCGCATCGCGTGACCCGCCGAAATGGGCCAGTCCGCCAAGATGGGCCAAGAGCCCAGCCTGATCTGAAATGCGCGCAAGCGCGTCCGGCGCTTCCGCCCCGAACTCTGAGGCAATTGTCGTTGCCAATGTGACAAGCTCAGCTCCTCCTGCATCTTCGATTTGTTTGAACTGGCGTGCCTCATCTGCAGTGAAGAGCGCGCCTTTGACCCCATAAGTTTGCTCGATGATTTTCGCCGCGCCCGATCGCCCGCGCACAGAAAGCTCCAGCGCGTCGCCCTCATAGAGCGGGATCGCCGGCACGACGCCGGCCTGAATCGCAAAGGAAAGCGGATCCCGGCCGAGCGCGGTCACCATGCCCGAATGCACATTTTCAAGAAGGTTGATCTCGGCCGCCTCTTGCGGCGACACGCCATCGGCGCCCGCCACACGCCGGCGATTAATTTCAGCTGAAAGCTCAATCGGTGAGAGCTTCGCGGCCGCGCCGGCTACGGAAGTCATGCGCTCCAGATTTGCCACCTCACCGAGAAGATCTGCAGAGCCGAGGGTCCGCGCCTGTTGCCGGAACCCATCGATCACCGCTGCCGGTGGCAAGAACCCGTCGCCGGCAAACGAGCGATAGGCGCCAAGCTGCGACCGAACGTCTGAGATTTGGCGGCGAATATCGGCCTCGGCCGCGCGCGCGGCCGCCTCAGCTTGGCGGATGTCGGTCTCCATTTCGCGATCGAGACGCTCAAACTGATCAAGCGTCATCAGTGCCGGAACATCATCGCCGGCCGCATAATCGGCTCGAAACTCTTCCAAAAATGCACGCTGGGCCGGAAGACCGCCAAGTCTCGAAAACGCGCCCTTGATCCGGTTGCCCGCCACCATGTCGGCCGCTTTTTCCATCGTCGCTTGAACAAAAGGAAGATCGACGAGCTCGAGGCGATCCGGATCTGCGCCATAGGTTTCGCCTTGAAACTCAAATTCGCCGCGCGGTCCATAGTGTAAGAGCTGGGCTTGAAGTTGGGCAAGCTCATCGGTCAGAACCTGATCGGCGCGATCGTCCAGCCCCAGCTGATAGGCCATGCGGCCGAGATCCACTTCTGTGCGCGACAGGACAGAATCGAGCTCGGCTTGCGTCTCTTCCGTATCGCGCGCCTTTTGGATCCGCGCGAGCTCGCGGTCATAACCAAATTTGACCCGCTCAAAACTCGCCTCCAGATCAGGCCGGATCTCCGGCGCGCTGAGTGCCAAAGTCTCGATACGCTTTGCGCGGATGTCTTCAGCCTGCTGGGCAAAGAGCTGAGCATCCCCGCCCGCCTCATCGAATGCGCCGGCAAGCTCGCCGCGAATAGCCCCTTCTGTGGCAATCGTGGCGGCCCGAAGGCCGGCCCGGTCGTAAGACCGGCCGCGAATCGTATTCTCACGCTTTGGCCGAAACTCCGGATCAAACCCGTCTCTTGCGCCAGCCTCTGCGCCCTCGGCAGCCGCCGCGCGGTCCGCCATTTGGCCAACGCGCTCACCAAGACCTGAGAGCGCGCGCGCCGCGACATTGTAGGGCTCGTCAGTCGCAGCTGGCGCGGCCCGCTCGAGGCTGCGAGATACGCGTCGCTGGCGCGTCATCAGCCGCGCTCCATGAGGTCAGCAGCGCCCTCTGCGAGTTTCGCGCTGGCACCGATGAGCCCGCTGGTCCGGCTCGCGCGGGCCCGCTTCATCAAATTGCGCGCGCTGCGCCGCCGCGTCAAATAGCTTGCAAGCGCATCGCCCTGCGTGACCTGCAAATCGCGCTCGAGATCGCGGTCCTGGCGCATGAGCTGGGAGCGCGCAGAGCCCGTGTCCGGATCCACACCGGCCGCAGAGTAAGCAACGCGCCGGCGCGCCATGTCGCCGATCGCTCTGTCGAGGATCTCATTGCCTTCTTGGACGCCTTGGATTTGCGCTTGGGTCGCCGAGGCCCGCGCCTCGAGCGCGGCTTCTTGCTCAGCATTTGCCCGCGCATTGGCGCCAGCGAGCGTCGACAATGCCGAAAGGGCGCTCGCGCCGGCCGACACCTTGCCGGCACTGATCCCGCCAAGAATGCCTTTGCCCGCACCGACGGCCGCGCCGATGCCAGCTTTTGCCGCGCTCGCGCCGGCAAAGAGTTTTGTGCCAACCGCCATTGCCAATTGCATCAGATTTGCACCCCTATTTTAAGACCGGTGATGTGGAGGGGGCCCGGCCCGTTGCGTTTGATCTTTATTGGCGTGCGCCGGGCCCATCCCTTAAAGCCTTCGATACGCGCCGGGCCGCTATAGAGCGGCTCTGTAAGCGGGCCTCTATCGAATTTCGAGGCGAGCTTCCGGCGATCGAGGAAGGGATAGGTTTTGCCGAGATACTCAGCTGCCGGCAGCAAGGACTCTGTGACCGTCACCACCGCGTCAACGATGCGCTTGCGCTTGTCGATGATGGATCCCCCACCGATCTCAAAGCGCGGATCCATCGACTCGACATACGCCTCAAAATAAAGGCCGACCTCGAGCGTGCCAGTGACGGCATCGGGCAGTGTGACGGCGCCGCTTGATACGGTCAGCGGGCCCCACCATTGACCAAGACCCACGGCGTAAACCTGACTGCCCTCAAGGTGATCGAGGCCAGAAATCGCCGCGCTATTGTCGAGTGTCACGAAGATTGAACAATCAAGTAAGCGGCTTGGATCCACGCGCTCAATATAATTGGCTGCAGCGCCGTTGATTTGCCGCTCGGTCAGAAAATAAACTTGCGCGAGGCTGTCGGCGCCGGCGGCGATGATGCCGCCATCGATCGACCAGCGAGACCAAGCCGCGATATCCTGTTCTTTAAGGCTGGTATAGACCGAAAGCCGGCCGTCACGGTTCACCAGCGCCAGCATCTCATCTTCATCATCGATGCCGGTGTCGCGAGAAAACATGGCGGTCGGCCGATCAACGAGCTCTGGGGCGCGGACGGCCGCGCTGCTTGGCTCATAGCGCTTGGTGTCGCCATTATAGCGCAGCGCGCGAAGGCCTTTTCCGCCTTTTTGGACGTAGACAACCTCGCCGTCGATCGAGGCCGGCGGGATGTTGATTTGGATCCCAATGTCGCCGGCCTTGCGCCAGGCAAGCGCTTCTGCGGCCGAGACCGCCTCAGTCGTGAGATAATGAGCGCCTTTGGCGGTGAATGCGACCAGCGTATCCCCCTCAAAGATTCGCCGGATCCCGTTGGCATCGCCGGTTTTGATCGAGAACTCGATCGCGTCAGTGGCGCGCAAATTCGTCTCTTCAAACTCGAAATACTGACCCAGCTTCGAGACGATCCCCGTTGCCGGTAGATCACGAAGGCCGAGCATCCAAAGCCGGTCATCTGAGAAAATCCCGCAGCGCGGCCAGCCGCGCGTCGACGACATAATATCTTCCCCGCCGGGCTCGCCTTGAGTAAGCGTTGCAGACGCGATTGCGCCATTGGTTGAGTTGATCACGCTCGGCGCGAGCTCTGGCCAGTTTGTGTCGGCCGCCTCGCCGCCAAACGTGATGCGAAACGTGTCGGTCGCCGTCGACGTGACCGTGATCGTCGCGCCTGACATCACCGGCAGCGCCTCTAGGGCAGATTTGATTGAGGCCGCGAGCGTTGCTTCTGTTGAGCTAAAAACAATGGATCCGGTCGTGTCGCCATCGAGCGTGATATTGAACGTGTCACCATCCGCGCAGTTGAAAAATTCAAGCTGCTGAACCTCATCTACCCCATTGGTATAAACTGTGCCGTCGAACTCAGCTTGCCGCATCGTCTCAAAGCTTTGCTCGCGCGTGTCCCAATCGGCATCCGTGCCGAGCCGGAACACACGAAACGGCGCAAATTCCTCATGGAAGATCAGCATTGTGTCGAGCTCTTGCGCAAAATCGAGCCGTGCAATCGTGCCTTCCGTGTACGGCAAAGAGAGGCTCGCGCGGCGCGCATCGCCCTCATAGACCTCGCCATTATAGGCTGAGACGACCACCACATAGGTTGCGTCATCGTCAAAGGTGAAGGGCTCGATGCGCGCCCCTCCAGTCTCGCCTTCGCAAAGGACTTTGAGCGCAGATATCGAGAGCGATCGCCCCGAGCTTGCGCTCGGATCGACCTGCCGGATCCGAACGTACCGCGCGGAGACTTGGCTACCAGGCGCGGTGACGACACGCAGCGTTTGCACTTGAGCGCCGAGGCGCACCGATCCAAAGCTTGTCCAGGCGCTCCCATCGGCTGAGTGTTCGACCGCCAGCGCGTCAGCGAGATCTCCGCCGGAGAGATTCACGTCAATGAGATCTACGCCGATGATCGACGTGCTCGATCCCATATCGACGCGCGCAAGCTCGCCGTCGCCTGAGCCTGGCAGCGATCCCCAAGAGAGCGATTCAAATTGATCGGACACAGCCTAAAACCCGCCTTCAAAGTCAAAAGTCCCGTCGGTCCACCACCCAGAAAAATCAACATACGGAAAAGGATCGTCCGGCGGATCGGCCGGCGCGGTCCCGCCCGTCCCGCCGGTTCCAGAGGCAGAAAGCGTGAGCGTCGCAGACGTCAAATCAACCGCTTTCACTGCGCCGCGATGTTTCCCGCAAAAAGCTGTACCGCCGCGCAGTTTCAGACCGCCCTGCGGGCTCGGCGTCAAATTCACAATATCAGACGCCCCGTTGAAATAGGCTTCAAGATCCTCGCGGTCTTGAAGCCGGTCGCCGAGGATCCCGGCAGCAAAGCTCGTCTGAAAGGCCTCGACTTTCACTGCCGCGCCTCCATTAGCGGACCAGGCGCCACGCTGAGCTCAAACGATTCTTCATACTGGCTGTCGACCGCAAGGGCGGTGCCGCAAAGACCGCCCCAGGGCCGTGCGCTTTCATCGGGCCCGAAACACTCAGACATCAAGTCCCTGCGCAGCGTCCGGCTTCCCGTGTGCTGCATGCAAGATTGAGCTGCGAGATAAACTTCCGCGAGCTTCTTAAACGTATCCGGCCAGCGCGCCGGATCCCCGTCTGAGGCGAACTCGCCATAAAGAACCTCAGCGTCAGCGTGCAGCTCATTGTTCAAGATCCGGAAGTCTCGGTAGGGCCGCTTGCACTCAAGATCTTCATAGACCGCGCGCGGCCGCTTGCCGGTGGTCAGCTGATACGCATAATCGAACCCGGTCGTGGGCGCGGTTGAAAGCTGGCTGAGTTGAATGATTTCGCGGTCAAAGCTCCAGGTCCGAAGACCGAGCAAATACCCGATGGAAGAGCGATACCGCCGCTCGGCAACTTCTGTTCCAGGCTGGTCCTCCTCAGACGATTCAATCGGCGATTGGCCAATTGAATCCATTGCCAGATTGTAGAGATCGACTTCGGCTTGATTGAGCGCCATGAGCAACACTTGGACAAGCCGGCCGGCGACGAAGAGGAGGAGGTGCCGCCGACCGTTTGACCACCCTTCCCCTATGCAAACGTGAAAGCAGCGAGGGTGATATCAGTGCCGGTGCGCGTGACCACATAGGCCCGCCCGGCAGCCGTGCCACCAGTGGCAGCAGAAACGAGCAAGACGTCTCCTTTGCCTTCGGTGAACTCGTGTGCCACAGAATCGAAATAACCATTGGCTTCGATCGCTGTGAGCGCGTCAGGTGACGCATAATGATAGATGCCGCGGCGAACGCCGCCAACAAGGCCGCCATCAGCGAACCGGTATAAACTGTCAGCAAGAAGTGCCATGAAAAACTCCGTTGAAAAAAGGGCCCTGCGCGGCAAGAGCGCCGCGCAAAACCAGTTGATTTAAGAGGCCGTGTAGGCTTCCGGATCGATTGCGACCGAGGCAATGCTCTCATCGACATCGAACGGAATAATGCCCTCGGGGAGCAAGATGTCCGCGCCTTGCGTCAGGTGCATGTTGACGAACCAGTGATCCTCAGGGTTTTCCCACGTGATCCGAGTTTTGATATCGCCGAGCTCGACATGGCCAACCGCCGGACGAACCCAAAGAAAGCCACGGCGCAAACTGCCGCTCGGCACGGGCAGCCGATTGAAATTGATCCAATGGACACTGCTGAAGGTTTTGTAGAACTTTCGCATGTCCTTCCAGGCGAGTTCTGGGCCCATATAATCGGCGCTCGTGAACTCTTTGAACCGCATCATGTGCGACCACATGCGCGGGCTCATCAGCCCCCACACTTCAAGATCATCAGCGACGTCGTTGACTTGAAGCGCCTCGATTGCCTGCTGACAAAGATCTGGCGACATAAAGGTTCCGGTCCCGCCAAGCGGAGTTGTCGTCGACGTGTTGAGCGCCTCAACGATGAGATCATCGGCTTTTCGGCCAAGCGCCATGCCGGCCGCTTTTGAGCTCTCATCGACATCATCGGCGTTCATTTGATCGAGATCATACTCATCAATGACGGGCGTCACTTTGTAGCGCTTGTGCGCGATGATCTTGTTCGATTTCGCGGTGTTCTGGCCCTTGAGACGGCCGGTGCCCTTCTCATAGGCGGTCAACGAGCCAGTGATGTTGAATTTCGCGTCCTTGGAATCGGTGACCGATTTGCGCCGAACGCAGTTGCGGTTGGCGATGCGCCCGCCGCGATCTTGAAAGACGTGGATGGCGCCTTGTTCGTATGTGGTTGTAAACCACTGGGATGCTGTTGGATCTGACATGGGGTATTCCCTGCTAATGTTTGAAAATCAGCCTGGGCCGATTGCCAGCAGAGAGACGCAGGCCTGTCCCTTAAACCTCGGGCCGGTTGCCACATGCTCCGCCAGGTCCATCCCCGACGCCCGGCAGAATAAACCGGGCGCCAAAGTGTCAAATCATTAGGCCGCTTTCGCGCCTGTCAGCTGCTTCATGAGATTGTCGGTTTCCTTCCGGAACGCCGGATCATACTGCGCATTGTCGGTGCGATAGCGCGGATCGCGCATGCGCTTTGTCGCTTCTTCCAGCGTCACCGCGCCGCCGGCGCCCGGTGTATCTGTCAAAGTGACGCCCTTCTCACCCATTTGACTTTGGAAGAAATTTAGAAGCTGGATCCCGCGCCCGGTGCCGCGAATGAGCTCCATCTCGCCCATAAGGCCCTTCCAGGTCTCAGTATCCATGCCCTCAGGCTTGCCATTGGCCTCAAGCCGCTCCTGAAAATCCTTCACCGAAGTTGCGATTTTAGCCGCCTCTTTTGGATCCGAGGAGAGCGCCTCGAGCTCTTTGACTGGATCGATCACGGGCTGCAGAAGGCCGCTTTCACCAAGCTTCTCCATGAGCCCGCCAATGACAGACTGGAACGCGCTTTGCGGCATGCCGGCGCCATGGGCGATATCGCGCGCCATTTTGTAGACGTCATCATTTTCGAGATCTGGAAAAAACTCTTTGGCTTTGTCCGAGAGCTCGATCGTGTAGCCATCCGATTTTTCTGGCGCCTTTTCAGCCGTTGCGTCCTTGTCCCGAAACCCCTTCCAAGATCCGTAGAGTTTCTCGAGCGTCTGCTCGGCCGTTTCCCCACGCATGCCTTCAGGCAACACGCTGGTATCGAAATCGCCGAACTTCGGCGCGTCTGCGCCGCCACTGCCGCCTGCCTCAAGGATTTTGTCGGCCGCAGATTTATCCTCGCCGCCACCGCCGCCGGACTTGTCATCATCTACGCCCTCACCGTCAGCAAAGCAGACAAGGCAGAGCCTCACGAGCGGATTAAAACTCGCCTCACCCATGAGTGTTGCGCAGCGTTTAGTCATCGTCATCGTCAGCATCTTGCCCTCCTCGCATCGCTGTTTCGAAATCTCGAATCGTCAGTAGGATCCGCCAGACGACTTCGTTCTCGCCTTCGCGGTAATAGGTGAGCGCCATGGCCTTTTCCGGCGAAAGCGTCGAGCGCGCCTCAAAGTCTAGCACAGGCCGGCGCACCGTGTGCGCGCAGAGCCATTCCAAAACCTCTTTGCCTTCGGGCGAGACGAACAATTGCGCGATCTTGCCCGCCATATTGGCGTCGCGGTTGAAGGCTTTTTGTAGAAGCGTTTCTTCCTCGCCCGGTGTTGCGAAATCACCCTCGCTCACAGAGCTGATCAGCTCCTGCAGATCTCCGATGTCTTCCATCATGCCGCCAGCGGAACCTCATTAAGGCCAGCCTCATTGGCGGCGCGGTCAACCTCGTCTGGATTGATGCCAGCTTCGGCGGCTGCCGCTCGGAGCGCCTGCATTTGTTGGCGTTTTTCTTCACGCCGCTCAGGCAGTGAGATCACGCGGCTATCAACGCCCATGCGCTCTTGCAGCCAAACACCCCACGCATCAGTTTCGACAAAAACGCGCGCTTCTTCAACGCCAACCGTCGCAACCATGAGCTCATAAAACCGCACCGTCTTCTCAATCTCCTCGAGCTTTTCAGTGTCAGCGAGCGGCGAGAGAATCTGAATCTTGGTCACAAGGTTGTTGATCTTGATCGCCTCTGGAATGAGCGACCATTGTTGCAAAATGTCGAGCACGCGCTCGACGAGCGGGATGAAAAACTCGCGGTGGAGCCGGCCAAAGGCTGTGTTGATGTCCTTCGAGAGGCGTTGGAGCCGTGCAGTGATCTCCGTGGGCGAGCGCACCGCGCCCGTTTCGGCCGGCAGCGGATCATCAAATAGCATTTCTTTGATCTGCATGCGCAGCTCATCAATGATGATGCCAGAGAGGTCGAAATTCTCGGGAATGTTGAGCCGCTCCATACTGGCCCCGAACGTGCCGCCGGTCTTGGTGACTTTGAGCATGCCGCCAGGCTTCAGCCTGTTGTTTCTCGGATTAAAGAGCTGATCATCATTGACCATCCAGACACCCAGCAAGGCGAATGCGCCGGCTTGCAGCTGCATTTCGACCGCCTTGTTGAGCGTTTTGATGTGGGCAAGCGCAAGGGTGAGCGGGCCCCGCCCGCGCGTCTCGCCAGGGACCTTGTAGTAACGCGGCGTGATGAACGGTGAGGTCCGCAAATCCTCACCGATCATCTCATGCTCACCATCTTTCCAAATGACCATCCACCGAAAACCGTCGCCCTGGCGCGAGCAATGCAAAATGAGCTCGATTTCCTTGTCCGGTGTCTCTTTGATGATCTTCCGCAAATCCTTGTGGATGTCAGCATTTGGCCAGATCTTCTCGATGCGGCTCGCCACAGACTTTTGCGGATAATACCAACCGCAAAGCCGGCCAAAGGCATCTTCCTCGAGCACGACCGCTTCAGACGATATCGCTAAGAACCGCACCGGCTCGAGCTGATCACCGCGCAGCACGATCATCGCGCCGGTGCCGGCCATGAGATCTTGATACATCTCATCGGCCGCCAGTGAAAAACCGCCCGACGCAAAGACAGCAAGCGCCATCGCTGAGGTCTGCTGCAGGTCGCGCTTCATGCGCTCACGCTGATTGACGTCTTGCACGATGGGGCCCGGCACCAGGCGAAACCAATCTTCAAAATCGGGCGTCAGCGCGCGCTTCAGCTTGCCGGCGCCGCGCTGTGTTGCCACAACAGCCGTCGCATCGACAATCTTGGTCGTGCGCTTTGCGCCTGGATTTACCTCAACGCCGGCGCGCCGGCGATTGGGCATCGCATAATCGTAAATGTCTTTGAGATGATGCTCCCACCATGCCTGGTCGGCAGTGGCGAGTTTCTTATAGCGCTTGCAAACATATTCCGCAGTCAGAGCCAAAGATCAGCTCCCGGTCGTTTTTTTAAGCTGAGACTTTGCGAAGCTGAGAAGGCTGCGGCCAGAGCGCCGGCGGCGCGCCGAGCCGGCGACGTCAGCGCGCTCGGCCTCGAGCTCGCTGCGCTCATTTTGCGCATCCTGCAATTGCCGGCGCTGCAAGCCTTCCGCGCGCTTGTCGCGTTTCGGCCGGCCGCCACCAAAAACAGACTGAACAACCTTAGACATGATCGGGGGCCCATCTCAGCTTCCAAAGAGCGGGTCGCAATCTATCACGAGGCTCAAAGTGTAAAACTATGAAGCCGAGGAACTCCGCGAATCGGAGATCCTTTTCGCTCGAAGCTCGCACCGTTGCGACGATTGGCGGGCCATCCTTGGCAAGCTCGAGAACGCTTGCACACGCCATGCAGACATCGCGCACCCGGACCCTCGGCCTTGCGCGCAAGTGCAACCACATCTCTTGCTCGCCCGCGTCGCGGTCAAGGAACGCCCCGCCCACCGCGAAGACGCCATGATCATCGATGGCCGCCCAGCTTTGCGACTCGCGCATTTGGTAGAGATAGGCCTGCCATTCGCGCCGTGAGAGGCGCCCCGGCAGGAGCTCAACCAAGTCCTCGATCGTGGCCTCGCGAAGTTTCATTGGAAGAGATCGAAATCCATCTGAAATCCATGCTGGCGCTCGCCGATCCGCGCATCATCAGGATTAAGGCGCCGCCTGCGCACCGCATTTTCCACAAACGACTTGCCAAAAAAGCCCGTGACACCGTGCTGGAGCGCATCATGCGGGTGGCTCACCTCATTTTTCTTTGGCTTGGGATCCTCGCGCTTCACCCCCGCGATCTCTTTGATTTCGTAGGCATAGGCCGAATTAAACCCCTTGATCAGAATGACGCAGCGCGGAGAAAGGATGAGGCCCTGCTCATCGCCTTCAGCCTCGCGAAGCAAGATCCGAACGGTCTCGAGACGGAAGCCCTCAAGCTCGTTCGACTCGGCTGGCAAGATCGGGATCCCGAGCGCAGCCTCACCAACTTCAACCCAGGTCATCTCGCCCGACTCGGTATCAGCCCCACCAAAAGCCGAGGGATCGCACCAGGCTCGCATGCGCGTGTTGGCTTCACGCAAATGCGGCTCCTCGAGCTTGCGGAGCATGGCTTCGAAAAAGCGCGACGGGCCGCAGCGGCCGAGATACAGCTCATCGATCACGCGCGCCCGCCCGAAGGGCGTCACTTGGAAAAAGACGGCCGCAGGCCGGCCGCCTACCTCAGTGCCGGCATCAAGACCGATGTAGAGCTCGAGCTCCGGAAGGGCGTCTAGATCCCCGTTCGCGACGTGCCGGTTTTGGCGGAAGGTGTCGTAAACCGGATTGCCATGGCGCGAGGGCCCCCACCGATTGTGAACATAGATCCGCACCCACCAATCGGGGTTGGCGCGCGCCATATCCTCGTAATAGCCCGGCGTCAGATTTTGGAGGTTCTCAGCGCCCTTCTCCATCCCGCCAGGCAGATCAATGAAATCGACAACGTCGCGGTCGCGGGCCGCCTCGAGCGTGTCATAGATCCAGTGATCAACGTCCGATTTGTTGAGATCCATCGCGACGTGCTTGTCGATTTTGTAGCCAGGCGGCAAAAGCGCTTGGCGCGGATAGCGCCCGATCCGCCCAAGCCCAAAGCTCATCACTTCCTTTGGCTGAGACGTCGCTGCGTTCATGAAAATCGCCGACACCTCGAAGCCATCGAGCCAGTCGCGGATGTCCATATCCGGAAGCGCCGCAAATTGGTGGGTAAACTCAACCGGCCCGTGATCATCGACAAATTTGAGCTTGTGTTCGGCCGGCCTGTCCTGGCCGCCGCTCCAAACGCCGACCGTTGGCGGAAACCACTGATGCCAGGTTGAGATCGCGGTTTTGTAGAGTTGGCGATAGCTGTCGCGGGTCGTCAGCAGCGAATAGCGCCGCACGCCATCGAGACAGATCGGCGAGCGCATCGCATTGAACACCTCGCCAATGAACACCGTCGTCGTCTTACCGCAGCCATAGGGCCCAGCGAGCGCCCGCACGAGCCCCGACGATGAGAGATAGGCGAGAGACTTCGGCCCCGGCGGCTGCCAACCGGTAATGTTGAAATCGCCGGCGAGCTCCTCGAGCGGGCGATAATCGTCAAGATCATCAGCCATGAGCCCAAACCCCGGACCCCATCGGAGCTGACAAGTGCGCAAACGTCAAAATTGACCCACCCTCGAGCCACTTCAGCCCTTTCCGAATCGCCGCCCGGTGAAGCGAATGGGCCCTCACAACGGACGGACGCGCGTTTTCCGGGGGCACTTTCTGACCGGCGCATGAGGGCGAGGCACCCCCCTTCGGACCGCTCATGACTAAAGTTTCTTTAGTCGATATTTGTCTGCAATACATTGATATCATTGAATTACTCATCATTTGTCCGACTATTTCCGTCCGACTTTGGCTCATCTTTATCGTTTATCGATGTGTCTGGCAGGCCGCGCGCCTGAGCCGGCCGAAGGTCCAGCGGACCCTGTGTGTGTGAAGCGAAACCCCCATCAGGCGTGAACACCGCGATCGCGATGCCCTTGGTGTCGACCTCGACCGCCAATGGCAGCTTCTGATGCACGTACGGCATGAGATCATCTGCCATCGCCTTCACATGCGCCATGCACTTCTCGATCGGGATCCCGGTCCGAATCGCCATGCCGATCGCGCGACGCTCCAAGAATGATCCCGCGCTATGCCCAGCAGCCTTGTGCTCAGCGTACCCGTCAAACAGCGTCTCAGTCAGCAGCTCGCCGACGGTCACGCCATACCGATCCTCCTGCAGCTTGCGCAGCGCGTCATTGCGCTTGTTCCGCGCCCCGCGAGGTCGGCCGATTTTCGATGGTTCTGGCTGGTCGGCCGCGACATAGGCCTGCTCAACCTCAGCCGCTGGCCCTTTTTCGACTATTTTACTGCCATCATCGCCACAAGACACCTGATCGTCAGACTGTCTTGCTGCTGTCTTGTTATAACTATCTGATTCCATTAGATATATCTCTAAATAAGACAATAAGACAAAAAGACACCAAATTCCCCAGACGCGCATGCGCATACGCACACATTAAGGGGCGTAACCCTGTCTTATCCGTCTTGTTGTCTTGTAGTGGTCTTTTCTCTCGAAAGATCAGTAGTTTACGCAATCGCAAAACAAGACAGTAACAAGACGCACAAGACAGTCTGGTGTCTCAAACCCGAATCTTTCTCCATTTCTTAGCGAAGCATAGGGTCTGGGATCCCGTGTCAAACCATTGGGCCGAAAGCGAGTGAGGTTGGCCGGTCCCCTCACCGCGGCAAAAGCCAAGGGTCCGGGGATCCAGTCAGGGTCTCGCAATGGGGTGAGTGGCTAGTCTTTGCTCTGGTGCTCGACCTTGATTGCGAAGAGCTCGTAGTCTGCACCATCGCCACCTTTACAGCGGAGTATCAGGCTCGAGCTTTTGTGGTCTTGGACGGTGACATCGCCCTCGCTCATCTCAAGGTAGTCGCGAATATTGTGCAATAAAGAATCGCGCGTTGCCAAAATTTCAGCGTTGGTCATTTAGTTCTCCTCTTCAATAACACCGTCATCGATGAAGGCTGCTTTGAGCCCCATCACACGGTCGAGACGCACATAAACGCCTCTCATCTGTCGGCCATCGACGTAGTATTTCTCACCGGTGGACACGACGGCCGGATCCCCGGCCTTGAGCGCGCCAGACCAGCCGCCAGGCGCGTTCGCCTTGCCGGGCCAGTCTGTGCCCTCATAGATTTTTGAAAGCTGCGGGTGAGCATTTGGGATAAAGAGCTCCCAGCCATGCTTGCCGCCATCTCTGACCGCCACCCCGCCGAGCGCGAGCATATTGTTCAGCCGGCGCACCTCTTCACGAGTGGTCGCGACGCCATGCTGCATGTCGTCGACAAATTCTTGATACGCCCCGCCGATCGAGGGCGCCGATCCGCCCACTTTCCAATCGCGCGGCCGCGAGCTCAAAAGGTGGTGAATGCAGGCTAACCAGTTTGGTGTACGGTCAGCATATTCAGGCATTTGCGCCGGCTCGAGGCCGCGCCAAACCTCTTCCACATGGGGATCATCATCAGGGTGCTGAGGATCCAAAAAACCGCGCTCAGCGAGCACGAGATCTGCGCAGGCGAGCAAGGTTCCGAACGTATCTTGTCCGCGCCGATCGTGCTCAAGACGTGCGAGCGCGCTTTGATAGAGAGCGAGCGTCTCATCGAACCGGTCCCACCGATCCATGCACACACGCAAGATCTCCTCGCCCCAATGGGCCGCATCGGCCGGCGACCAGAAAGCCCCCTCAGCGCCGGCGCGCTGCGGGAAGAGCTGCAGCTGCACCATGCGAGACATGTCCTGGTCTTTGAGCGGCGCCATATTGATTGATGAAAACATGAAGCTCGAGCGCGCCTTGAAGCTCACCCCCGCATGTCCGGCTGATCCGCGCAGCCGCGCATCACCGCTGGCCGCCTCACGCGCAAGCTCAATCATCGCATCGAGCTTGCGATTGTCTGATCCACTTTCTTGCTCATCGAGCGACACCGCGATCGAGTCATATTCGAGATGCTGGAAGACGCCGGCCGACGTCGCATCGGCCGCATTGAGCGACCAGCCGCGCATGATCTCGCGTCGCAACTGCTGCAAGTAAGATTTACCCGTGCCGGCCTCGCCCGTGATCCATCCAGACGGGCGCCAGCGCAGCGCCCCGCCGAGAAAACCGGCCACCATCAGTCCAAAGAAAAAACGGGCATCGAGCGGGCCCCGGCGCCAATTCCAAGTCAGCAATCGATTGTAGATCTGCCAGCCGGCCGAGTCAGGATCCTGAGCGCGCGGGATCCGCGCATGACCGGGTATGGGTTTAGCGATGCGCGAGCGCGCCGGATAGACGTAGCGATCGTCAACACCGGGCACATCAATCTTGTCCCTAGAGATCAGCTTGTCACCGCAATGATAGACAAGCGAGCCATCCTCACGGCGCCACGCGCCGCGCCCGCGCACCGAGTCCATATCATCCCAAATGCCGCGCTCCGCGCAGGCCCTCTGTAGCGACGACATGACGTCTTCTGGGCTAAACTTGTTGATGTCGCCTTTGGCCGAATATCGCGGCCAATAGGTCTGCAAATAAAGCACATCGCCGGCGAAATATTGGCTGAGATGGCTCATCCCGAGCTCACGCGGGCCTGCAACAGTTAGCTGGTCGAGTGCATCAAGAAAGACACATCGTGCGCCAAGAATACCCACAGGGCGCACCGGACAGTTCGGCGGCAGGTTCCCCTCCCACATGGGCGGGCCGCCATTGTCTGAGCCTCTATAGCCGGACGGTTTCGGCTTGACCGGCTCGGCCGCTTTCACGGCCGCGCGCACGCCCTCGGTGTTAACTCGGGGCATCCGCCCCTCCTTGATGCTTTGCGACAATGGTGGCGGCGCGGCGGCACTCGCCGAGCGCGATCGTTAGGCGATCGTTTCGTATGTGATTGGCCGCTCTGGTCATGAACCAGAACGAGATGCCGGCGCCGATCAGCCAGGCAGCCAGGACTGCGAGAAACCTCATGACGGATCTCGATTCTCGATCGCCTCTAGAATGCCGGCGGTACAGACTAAAACGACGCCAATAATCAGACATGTGTCGTCCCAGGCACCCGAGACGCCAACGACAAAGCAGATCAAACCTAACGAGAAATAGACGTACTTAGCCATTACGAGCCCGCCAAAAACGAAAGGCCGATGATGACCGCGACAGCAGCGCCCATGAACACAAGGCTGATTGTCAAAATTGGAAAACGTGCGTGCTTCATATCACTGCCCTCGATCCATACCCTACGACTTGAAATGCGAGCTCGAACGCCGCTGCCGGCAGATAGAGCTCGTTGAGATCCACGCGCCTGATCCAATACCCGCCAGGCTCTGGCCGGTAATGATCGACCCAAGCCTGGCCGATCCGATAAGGCGCGTATTGAACGTCATCGAACAGGAGGACATCATTTCGGACCGCCGCAATGCGCAGCGCCCACACCTCTTCACGCGAGCGATAACGAGGCAGAGCTCGCACTCTACGCCGCCCTCCATGCGGGGAAATGATGACCTCCTGCCGACTCAGCATGGCTAGGCCTGATCGCGCTCTTGTTTTGCCGCGCGACGTGCCGCCTTGCGTTCCTGGGTCTTCCTGACCTTGGCCTGGCGCGCCGCCTCTTGCTGCAACAGCTTTGGCCGCGCTTTGCGTTTTTTAAGGCGCTTCTCACGCTGCTTTGCGAGCCGCGAGCGAAGCTCCCGGCCTTGCACGCTCCGCTCAACGACGGCGAGCGCGCGATCGTACGCGCTGCGAGACTTGAACGCCTCACTGCACATCGCTTCGCCAACAGCATTGAAGACGCTCAGCCAGGCCCGCAAGTCGCGATCGACGTCGATAAAATTCTCACCTGCCGTCACCGGATTATCGAGCATCTCGCGCATCTGACGCCAAAGGGCGTCGGGCCCAGGCCAATGCTGCTCTTTGCCAAAGAGAAACAGCATCTCATTGAGATCTGCAGACTCTTCAGCCTCGCCCTTCTCGCTCACAGCCGCATAGGCAGCCGCGATCGTGATGTCATATGCCTCCTGATAGGTAACATCTGGCCCTGTATCGAGATCATGCTCTTCAAGATCTTGCTCGCTGAGGCAGCTTGGGATGAGCACGGTGTCGAGATCGGTGACGAACGGCCCGAGCATCTCTTCATCATCGTCATCCTCGCTTGGAGGCGAGGCGGCCGCCGACAGAGATTGAGCTTCCTGCAATTCAGACTCTGGATCTTCTTCCTCGTCTTCATCGACATCGAAACCGTCATCTTCATCTTCGTCGTCGTCCTCGTCGAGGTCAGCCTCATCGGCGAGAAGTTTCCGATCGACCTCATCGAGAGCATCTTTGAACGCCTCGACTTGGACCGTGTCAGCGAGGCGTAAATATCCACCCGTTTGAGCGTCATAGACGGCGCGGCTGTCCAGAATGACGAACTCACTCTCACCGCTTACAAAGCTGCCTCGCTGTACTGCCTGACCGGCCAAGACCATGTTTTTGAGCTGCCCGATCGGCAAAAAGGCTGCGACCTCTGGCGGCCTGTGAGACTTCACGTTTGGATCCGTGGTCGGCAGACCGCCCGTTTCAACCGGGCCCGCTTGATCCGCCATTTCCACGCCTTCCGTTTCCGCATTTGTGGTCGGCGGTTCGACCGTTTCCGTCTCGGCATTCATGCTCATCTCCTTCTCTGTTTGAGCAAATCATTGGCGTCTTTCACGCCGTCCCCCGCCGCCCGTGTGAGGCGCACTGGTCCCATTGCAGACAATCGATCGACCGCGCGCTCGAGGAGCTGCTGCGGGCCGGGCTTATCCCAGTCATTATCTGCAAAAATCACAATCTCGCTCGCCACGGCCGGCCAGGCCATGGAGCGTAAATTCGAAAGCGAACCGAGCGCCCAAATCCGGTGCTCTGGCACCGACACAGCGATCGAGAGCGCGTCTTCAATGCCCTCGCATACGACCACGGGCTCTGAGAGCCCCTTCTCGATCGCGGCGCGCTCAGAAAGCCCACTATCGCCCCGCCAAATCTTGACCGCGCAGCCCCCGATCGGGCCCATCATCCGCTTGGCTTCAGGCACGATCGCTTTGCCAACACCGTCGCGGGCAAGATATGTGCGATGGATCCCGCCGGCGACGCGCTCGGTTTCAGTTTTGCCGATGATCGGCGCCATGCTGGCCACCATGGCCGGGTGGACGCTCTCGCCCGTTTTGGGGCGATAGGGTTTGAGGCCATCCTCGACGGCGCTGATCTCCGGCCAGCGATATTTGAGCGCGGGATGACACCGGATCGCGCCGATCGGCTTTTTCTTATCGAGCCAGCCGATCGGGATCTCGCGCGCGGTTTCCAAATAGATCCAGGCTTTGTCGCCGCGCTCGAGGGGCGCCGCTTCTAGCCACACCGATTTGGCGTACTTCATCCGCGAGCGGTCTCGAGCGGCCGCTTGGGCCTTCTGCGCACGCTCAACCTCGCGGGCCTCCGCCTTGACCGCCTCGACCTTCGCCGGCGGCGCATTGTCGAGACCGAGATACCCTTTGGCGAAGGCGAGCGCTTCTTTGCGATCGCGGGCCTGGCCGGCAAAGACAACCAGGTCGAAAATATCCCCGCGCGCCTCGCTCGCCCAGGCCTTGAACGCGCCGGCCGCCCCGCCCTTCAGCCAGATGGTGAGATTGTCATGTCCGCCGGCAGGATCATTTGCCTGCCAATACCCGCCATGGCTCTTCCCGTTCGGAAAGAAGCCGCGCGCCAAATCAAACGCCCTTTGCTGAAAGAGCGGTTTGACATCGGCCATACCAAGACGGGGAGTGCGGACCTCGCTCAACTCAGGCGGCCTTCTTGGCAGCTTGGCTGCGCGCAATCTCAGTGTGGAACTCACAATACGGACTGCCTGGCGCGGCCTTGCAGCCGCAGAAGCCGGCATGCTCACCATCGTCCGTATCGAACGGCCAGCGGCAGACCCCGCCCTCAAGCTCATCGAGCGAAAGGATCATGACATCTTTCGGGCAAATGAAGGCGACGCGCATCCGCTCAGCCATTGAGCGCGGGCGCTGAGCGACCTCGCGGCCGGACCCGGTTAGGTTTTTTGGGCCCTTTGGAAAAATTCCGCGCGGGCCGTTTTTGCCATTCTGAACATCGCCGCGCGGCCCGTGCAGCCGGTTCATTTTTCCAATGACGGCGCTGCGGCTTTTCCGGAAGCCAAGCGATGCCAGCGCCCTCTGAACCTCAGCGACCGAATGCCCCGATCGCCAAAGCTCGGTTGCACGCTCTATCATATCTTCTGGCCAATCTGGTCTGCTCATTTGCTTTGCCCCTCTTTTAGTTTTTCGGTGAGCGCCCACATGCGCCGATCAAATTCTGGATCCTGATCGCGCCGATCCCAGACGAGCTGGTGACGCACTGATACCAATTGCCGCGAGCACCCGAGCGCGGACGCCAAGGCCGCCTGGCGCAGCCCGCAGGCCTCGAGCGCGAGATGCATGGCGACGGCTTCGCGCCGGCGCCGATCGGTGCGGCGCTCGGTGCGGTAGAGCTCGAGATCTACAATCTCCGCCTCAACGGATTTGAAGATGGCAACGGCATGAAGATCGCGGCCCGGCCGCTTCGGAGAAACCGGCATCTAGACCCCCACAGATGCAGAATAAGTGGGCCTCTCAATGAACCGGCCTCGCCAGGCGGCCTCGGTCAGCTGCCGGAGGATCCGCGCCCACCGCGTACACTCGCGCTGTTCGGTCTCATAGGTCCGGCGCAGCGCCTGCAAGAGCATCGCGCCCATTTCAGGATCGCGCGGACACATCTTTTTTGCGGCAAAAACGGGCTGCGAGCAAAGAAACCTCGCGCACACTTCTGCGCGCAGCTGCGGATTGTTCGGCGCCAGCCCAAAATCAGCGAGCAAATCGGCGGTGTTGAGGTCAGCTGTGTTCATGACGCCGCCCCAATCGCTCTTAGGGCCTTGTCTGTGAGCTCGAAGATCGGCTCGCTATACTTGCAGGGGCCCGACGGACCGCAGCGCGGGCAGCTTGGCGCGCTGTCGCTGCAGCCAAAAAGCACAACCAGCGGCACGCCTGCGAGGTATTGACCGAGCGTCTCCGGATCCGGAACGCGAAGGGTTGAATTGTAAACTTTGCTGCGGCGCGGAGAGATCGCTTCTGGCAGCGCCCTCCTAATCTTCGTCAGCACAACATTGAGCGTCGGGACATTGAAGTTCGGATAATCGAGCTCGATTTTTCGGGCGATCTGGGTGCGGTTGTAAATGCCTTTGTGAACAAGCCTGAGCACGCGAGTTTGTTGAAGCGTGAGGGGCCATCTGAGCTGATCCCACTCGTCCGAGGCGGCCGCTTTGCGCAGATCCTCGTTCAATTGTCGCAAATGCTCGTTTTCTTCCTCGAGCGTCTCAATTCGAGAGACGTACGGACGAACTGATCCTGTCATAATGCCCTCCCCTGGATTGGAAAAATCAGCTCAACACGCGACCTCAACGGATGGCCGAATGATGATGATGTCTGAGAAATTGCCTGCGTGAACCGCTCCGTTTGAGAGCTGTCGCAAGCGATCAGCCGGCTTTGGCCGAGGGCTACGGTGAGCCTTTGATGTTGGTGGCTGACAATACCGCCAGGCGGCTTGCTGACTAACCTCGAGACGCCGACCGAATTCCTCGAACGTCCACCCCATCAACTCCCTGTAGAAATCTATGCGAGTCGTTTCTTGCATCTAAAGATCCCGAATAACACCGTTTTGGTTTATTTTGGATCTTCGAAACTAGACACTTTGTCAACACCAAACAGGTGTTTTTAAGCCTCTTTGGCCGTTAGCCTAAAAGACGTTCGGTGCGATAAGGGATCGATGGCACGATCACTCTCAACCAATAAACCGATATCAGAGCTTGAAACGCCAGGAGCGCGCCTGAAACGCATAAGGGAAAGCAGCGGCCTGACGCAGGAGGAGCTAGGTGATCAGCTCGGTTGCACGCAGCAGACCGTGTTTCGCTACGAATCTGGTAGCAGAAAACTCAGCATTTCTGTTCTTCTGGAACTAAGCTCAATATTTGGGGTTCCGCCCGCATTTTTTATTCCGGATGGTGACGGCCTGACTGATGAAGAACGCGAACTCATTCAGTGGTTGCGCGATCATCCGCGAGAAAGCGCCGTAGTTAAATCGACACTCAGGTCATTAAAGGACACGTACTCTAGCAATGGTAATGGAGTTCCTGAATAGTGATTTCGCCTTCCCAATAGGCACAATGATCGGACTAGTTTGGGGCCTTTTCCTCATGTCCGGCCTCGGTTTCGCTGGTTACATCATGATTCGAACCTTCGACAGGTTCGAGCCGCCGAGAGATCCCGACGACGAGATCAGCAAACAAGCCAAGAAGACAGACGGCTTATCTTTGTGGCCGTGGCAGTGGCAAGTGGTCGCCCTCATTATGGGCGGTCTTGGGATTTATCTTTTGCCTACCGCGCAAAACTTAGATCCTAGCGCCGAGTTGGCTGTGGCAGCTGTGATTTACTATGTGGTGGTTCTCAGAATTCTATAACACCATATTGGTTTAGTTTTATTATTGACTGATTATGACCAATTTGGTTATAAGAGTGCGCGATTTGGAGATCAGCGCATGGCCGGAACACCGAGCAAACGCTCAACCCAAAAGAAAACCTCCCCCAAGAAACCGGTCGAAAAAACCGGTTTGCCGGCTTGCCAGACCTGCCCTGCTTTTACCGAGCGAAAGACCCTTCAATCGCCCACAAACACTGGCCTCTGCGCCAGGGATCCAAAACGTGTCACGGTCGGCTTGCTCCATTGGTGCGCATCACATCCAGAGTTCAGCTGGGGATCCAAATGAGCGATCTCCTATCAACCGGCCCGATGAACGCCGAGGAGGTTGCGCGGATCTGTTTCGGCATGAAAGCGGATTGGCTGTATCGCGCCAGGAAGTCGCTTGAAGAGACCGGCTTCCCCCCGCCGATCAACATGCCGCCGGCCCGCCGTTCAAAATACAAAGATGGCACTGAGCGCGGCCGGCTGATGTGGTCGCGCGAGGCGATTATCGCCTGGAAGCGCCAGCAAGTTCCAAACGAGCTTCGCCCTAATGTTGGGCTGCCGATGGCGGCCGCAAATGACGCGATCGAGAGCATCGAAGATGAGGGCCGCGCTCAGGCAGAGCGCAAGATCGAGACGAGGTTCCTATGAGCGATCCACTGGGGTTTGCACTTGCTGGCGACGAGGCCTTTTTTGAGGCTCTCGAAATGGCAGATCACGGCACGTGGGAGATACTATGCTCATGCTGCCACACCGCCTATGGCGCGCGCTGGGAGGAGCTCCACCCTCAAAACGCGATGTGCCCGAACTGCGGCGACACCGAAGGCTGTTTGAGCTCGCCCGCGATCGGCCACTATGAGGACGCACAAAAAAATCCCCCGCGCCGGTGAAGGCGCGGGGGATTGATTTGGTGTTAGCTGGCTCGGATACGATCGCCAATCCGGCCCATGGCCGCTTCGATCTTTTCATCATACTCGGTCTTAACAAGCTCGAGACTCGGCGGGTCTTGGCGAACCGGCGCCGCTGCCGGCGCCTCTTCCTTCTCCTCGGTCGGGGTTCCGAGGAAGCCCCATTTCGAAAAGATGTTGATGATCGCAAGCGAGATCGATGCGCCCCACACGACAGCGTCATTGTAGAGCATGCCGTCGCCGGCCTTAAGAAGCACCACTGCGCCCACATGGACGAAGAACGCTTCGAGACTTGCATAGATCACCATCAGGACGATCAGGACGCCGGCCATCACCTTGTCGTGCTTAACGCTGAACCAGCGGTGCAGCGCGGTCGACAGGAGCCAGGAGCAGCAAGCAAGAACGAATGTGCAAATATTGGCGAGATCGCTTGGCAACATCGAGTGCAGGCCTTGATAGCTGATATAGATCGCAGCGAGCACGGGGCCGACACAAGCCAGCTTGGTCATTGGGTTCTCTGGCACGAGATACCTCCTCTTCAATTGTCAAACAGCAGTCACGTCGCCGCGACTGATTTGTGTATGGCGGGTGTATGGCGGCTTGTCAACACTGTATGGCGGGTGTATGGCATCTGCATGGCAAAAAACTTGAAGAAATCGCGCACATTCCGGTTCACCGAAGAGGAAATGGCGCTCATGGATCGCGTCAAAGGCGAAAAAACCTATGCGCAGATCATCGTTGAGGGCTTGCAAGCGCTCGATCGACCCAATGAAATCAGCCAGGAGACAGTGCTCGACTGGATCCGCCGCAACACGAAGGAGTGAGGGATGCGAACACTAAGCGAGGTCGACGCCGCAGTGGAGAAAGCGAATCGACGATTCGAA
>JBCBYJ010000200.1:0-3822 GCA_039815905.1 Pseudomonadota bacterium
GGATCGCATCGAGCTCTGACGACAGATCTTCCGCATCAAATTCAAACGGCTCTTTTGCAGACGCTTCTGCCAGCTTGATGATCGCATCGATCACTGGCTGCATGGCGTCGTGCCCAGCCATAACCGCGCCGAGCATGACATCTTCAGACAGCTCTTTGGCTTCTGATTCCACCATCATCACGGCGTCATTGGTCCCAGCAACAACCAGGTCGAGTTCAGACTCTTCCAACTCTTCGATTGTTGGGTTGATGATATAGGCGCCATCCTTATAGCCGACGCGGGCCGCGCCGATTGGGCCCATGAAAGGCGCCCCAGACAGAACCAAGGCGGCAGACGCGCCAATCATGCCGAGCACGTCCGGGTCATTTTCCAAGTCATAAGAGACAGCGGTCAGAACGACTTGGACTTCATTTTTGAACCCATCCACGAAGAGCGGACGGATCGGACGGTCGATGAGACGAGACGTCAGCGTCTCTTTCTCTGTCGGACGGCCTTCACGCTTGAAGAAACCGCCAGGAATGCGACCTGACGCATAATACTTTTCCATATAATTGACGGTCAGCGGGAAGAAGTCTTGTCCCGGCTTCGCGGATTTCGCGAAGGTTGCCGTCGCCAGCAGGGTTGTATCACCATACGTGACCATAACCGCGCCATCGGCTTGACGGGCGACTTGGCCCGTTTCGATTTTAAGTGTCCGGCCGGCCCATTCCAGCGAGACAGATTGCTTATCAAACATAAGATTTGCTTTCTTTCATACATACGAAAAGCCCGCCGCGGCCAAATGCCAAGGCGGGCTCTATTGAGAACCTATCGGCGAATGCCGAGCTCTCCGATGAGCGATTGGTACCGCTCTTCATTTTTCCTCTTCACATAGTCGAGGAGTTTGCGTCGGGTGGCGACCATCGCCAATAGTCCGCGGCGCGAGTGATTGTCTTTTTTATTGTCCTTGAAGTGATCGGTCAGATTGTTGATCCGTTCGGTCAAAATCGCGACCTGGACTTCCGGGCTACCCGTATCCCCTTCGGTGCGGGCAAATTTCTTGATTAGGGCGGCTTTACGCTCAGCTGTAATCGACATCGATAGACTTTCTTTTATCGCCAAATGGCGGGTTGAATACGCGGCCGAATGGCCTGTGTTTTGAGCGAGGGCGGCGCGAGTTCAGCCACGTCCGGGATGTCGTCCAGAAGGGCTAGAGGTGCGCGTAGCTCGCATCAAGCGGCGCATGTCGCATATTTATCCAATTTTGGAAAGGCTATAGCGCACGCGATCGAACATTCTGAACTTGCGATAGACTCACGTTTCGAACTGATATGAAAACCGCTTTATGTCGCCCTTATAGAGCCGCCCGACAAAGTCGACAGATTCAGGGGTGTAAAAGTCCGAATAATGCGCCCGCGCCACTTTGTTTTCGTGCACCATTTCAGTCTCGATCCCGAGCTTGTCGCCGATCACGCCAACCTCTTTGGCAAAGTCTTCAAAGCGACCAAAATGATCGACCTGCATGTCGCCCGCTTCATCCGTCACATACCACCATTGCGGCGCAAAGTGGCGCCACATCATGACCGTGCCGAGAAACGTCCGAGACGCGCGCAGCCGGGTCATGAAGGCGTCAAAATCCTCGCACTCTGACAGCACCTGCTCTGCCCATAAGCGATCATCTTCAGACAAGGGTTTGCGCTTTAAATAATGAAAGGCAGAGACGAAGCGATCCCACGGGTTGCGGACGAAAGCGAACTTAAACGCACCCGCCCAGCGCTCTGGATCGGCTTCGCGATAGCCAACCACGGGACAATGCGTTTCCGGCGGATGATCCATCCCGAACGTATTGTACATGCTGGTGCCGCCATTCTTAGGAATGTGGATAAAGACGGTCTTTTGTGCGCGGTTCCAATCGGTCCACGGGTCCACTTTCTTGACCCGCCGTTTCCACCAGCGATTTTGATACGGTCTGCCCAATCCGGACGTGTAGAGGCCGCTCTTTGCAGCGGAAAATCGATGACTCATGATGCCAACCTCAGTTAGAACACTGCTTTTACGATGGTTTTCTCCAGCCCTTCAGGGCGTCCAAGAAGCGTCCAAGCGAGCAAGATCACGGCCAGATAAGTGACCACGCCCGAAACCGTGACGGCGCCGATGGAGAAGAATAATGTCCACTGATTGCCATAATGGATGAGCGGCGCGGCGTAATAGAGACATAAGGCCATGCAGGACATGGCGATGGCCGGCACCACCAGCACTTCCAATTGTTCAAGATATTTCAGCGCGACCAAACGCTTCACCATCCAGCTCGCGGTCATCATTTGGATGACCGCGCCAATCACTTGGCCAATCAAGAAGCCGGTCAGACCATACCAGGCAAACCCACACCATAATAAGACCGAGAGCGTGGCGAAATTGATGCCATTGGTGAGCGCGATGTAGAATGTCCGATCGCGCGCATAGGCGACGCTGGACGCGGGGCGCACAGCGATGATCAGGATGGAGCTGATCGCCAGCACGCATAGAAGGATTGGCGCGTCAGTCCATTCTGGCCCGAACAGGAATAAGATGATCGGATTGGCAAGCACGGCCAGCACGACAAAAATCGGGCCAGCGGTCATAAACAAAGCCCGCGAAGCGATCAGATAGCCGCCTTGCAGCGCGCCATCTTTTTCAAGTAGCGAGAAGGTCGAGATGAAGGGCCGCACCAGCGGCTCAAGCAAGGATTGGCGAACCATTCCGTTGAGATTAGAGGCGACGCTATAATTGCCGGTCGTGGTTCGGGTGGCAAATTGCGCCATGACGAAGACTTTGACCTGCCAATTAAGCGCGCCAAATGTCTGGGCGACGGTTGCCCAACCAACCATATTTGCAAACACACCCCAGGATTTCAGCGACAGGCGCGGCAAAAATGGCAAATAGAGGTACGACATTAAGGACGAAAGCGCCGGCGAAATCACTGTCATTAGAACCAAAGCCCAATAGCTTTCCGTCGCAATCGCAAAGGGTAAGGCAATGGCCGCCGTGATCACGCGCGAGAGAATCCCTATCCCGGCTTCTGGATAATAATTCAAGCGCCGCGCAAACAGCGCCATTTTTGGGTTCATCAAACTCCGAAAAGCAGGTGCGAGAGCCAGGACGGGCATCAGCACATAGAGGCGCGGCTCCTTAAACAACCAAACTGAAATCGGCGTTAGGATCAAAATAATCCCGACCACAATCAGCGCTCGGATACAGGACACGGCGAACCCGGTATAGAGCATGTTTCGCGTCACCCGGGGGGTGCGGACCAGCACTTGCGTGACCGGAACTTGCAAAATCGCTTCCGTGATCTGGACAAAGATCATTGCAATCGCAATCAGAGCGAAATCTTCCGGCGTTAACAGGCGCGCCAGGACCAAAATTAGGAAGAAGTCGATCATTTTGGCGAGCAATTGCGCGCCAGACAGCGCCAGGCTCGCACTGGCGGTCCGCTTCATGATCTTAGATTCTACCAACGCGGTCGTCCCATTCCTGGCGAAGTGTATGTGCAGATCTGCAACATTCGCACCATACCGGCTGCTCGAATAGCACCAAATGCGATGCCGTGGGAAAACTTGTTCAGTCTAAGGGTCGTTCGCGGCGCCGAGACCCGCTGTTTTTAGCGCATCTGCCTGATCTTCGACCAACTGCGCTTCACTGAACCCTTCTAAGCTTTGCTCAAACAGCTGGTGATAATTGAGTTCCGCGCCGAGCCTGAGATAAGCCGCGCCTAAGCCAATCGCTGCGCGGTCCATGAACACAAACTCACGCGGAATAATCACCGGGCCTTTCTCTTTGAGCAGTTTGCGCACAGCGAAAGCT
>JBCBYJ010000201.1:0-3809 GCA_039815905.1 Pseudomonadota bacterium
GAGCTATATATTCCTGCAATGGATCAAATAGACCGGAAAATACTGGTGGCGTTGCAGTCCAATTGCCGCCGCTCCATCTCTGAGATTGCCGATCAGGTTGGCATGTCTCTGTCGGCCTGCGCGCGGCGGATTAGCTTGCTGGAAGAAAACGGCTTCATCGATGGCTATGGCGCGCGCTTAAACGGCGACAAGCTCGGCTATGGTATGACCTTCTTCGTTGAAGTCTCACTCGATAGCCAAACCGATTCCGCTTTGGCTGCTTTTGAAAAAGCCGCGAAGCGCCGCCCGGAGGTGCTCGAGTGTCATCTGATGACAGGCCATGCCGACTATCTGATCAAAGTCGCGGCGCATGACACAAGAGACTATGAAGCCACCTATCGCAAAGTCGTGGCGGCATTGCCGCATGTCAGCCGGATTCAAAGCTCGCTCGTCATGAAAACCGTCAAACCTTGGTTAGGGTATCAGGTGTCCGGTCTGCGATGAAACGTGTGACCGCCACAAGTCGGGCGTGAGCGACCTTCCCACGCGCGATGATTGATCAGAAGAGCCGCGGTCTTGGCGCGTTAGAGCGTCAGTTTTGATCTGTTATATATAGATTGGCATAAGCGGTCCGAAGGGCCTTGCGATCAACTTTCCCCATCGCGTTTTTTGGAAGTTCGGTGAGCTGAATCAGTCGCTTTGGGGTCTTATAATTGGCCAGCACGCCACGTGCCTTTGAAATCAAGTCGGTTTCGTCCAAACCGTGCGACGCGATAATCGCTGCGGTGACGCCTTCGCCAAAATCTGGGTGGGGCAGGCCAAACACAACGGCTTCATCTATGCCTGGAAACTCCAACAAGGCGTTTTCGACTTCGCGCGGATAAACATTGTAGCCACCTGAAATGATCATGTCGCTCATCCGCCCTTGCAGCGTGACATAGCCATCCGCGCTCATGACGCCAATATCGCCTGTGATGAGATAGCCGTCCTCAGTGAACGCGTCGCGCGTTTTGTCTGGCAGATTGAAATATCCAGAGCAGACATTTCGGCCTTGCACCTCGACAATGCCGACGTCGCCTGTCCCGGCTAGCGTGCCGTCCTGTTTGCGGATGCGCAGCGCAATCCCTGGCAAGGGCGGTCCGACGGTGCCCGCGCGCCGCTCCCCATGATAAGGGTTTGACGTCAACATCAGCGTCTCGGTCATGCCGTATCTCTCAAGAATTCGGCTGCCTGCGCGCGTTTCGAATAAGTCGGATGCAACCGCATCCAAAGGCGCGGAGCCGCTGGTGAACAGGCGCATATGGCCGACCGTATCAGGCGATAGACGGTCATCCTTTAACAAACGCCCATACAGCGTCGGCACGGCCATGAAGCTGGTCGCCTCACTGACCCGTTGGAAAAAGCGATCAGGCGAGAAAGCCGGTTCAAACAGCAAGCTCGCACCAGCGCACAAACACGTATTGCCAGCCACAAACAGCCCATGAGCATGAAAGATCGGAAGCATGTGGAGCAGCCGATCCGCTGATGTAAACTGCCAAGCCTCAACCAGTGTCAGCGCGTTGGACAGTAAATTGTCTTGGCTGAGCATGGCGCCTTTTGGCTTTCCCGTGGTGCCCGACGTATAAAGAAGAGCGGCCCAGTCACTCGGCGATGCGGTGTATGTGGGATGGCTGGCGTCAGCCGCATCGAGCAGCGTACCTGTCGCGTCTTGGTCGAGGGTTAGGGTCGCATGGTCTGCAACCGCGTCCAGCGCTTCGGCGCGCCCGGACCCGCAAACGAGGACAGCCGGCTGCGCGTCTAGGATTAAGTATTCAAGCTCTGCATCGGTATATCCGCTATTTGCGGGATGATAGACATAGCCCGCCAAATTGCAGGCGAGATAAAGCACAAACGCTTCTGGAGATTTTTCCACGACAACCGTGACGCGCGTGCCCGGCCTTGCGCCAGCCCTGTACAATCGGTCCGCCATTGCTTGCGCTAAGCTGAGCACATCTTGGCGCGTCCATCCCGGCCGATCATGCGGCGTCAAGCACATCGCATTTGGATCCTGCTGGGCATGCGCGGCAAAGGTTTCTGCGATGGAGTTCATTGCACGCCTCCTTCGGCTTGCCGGTACTCGCTAAAAACTTGGTCATATGCCGTTCGCAGCCCCGGCATACGCATCGCCGCGCCCGTCGCCCGGATGAGGGGGACTTGGACGGCGCGCCGGGTTTCAGGTTTTGCCATGTTCTACGCGTCTGTCCAGTCATTTGCTCTGGGCGCGATCCGTGTTCATGGGGTGGTCTTGGGTTCTGATCTCTGCCTTGGCTGATCCACAGGATCAGACGCGTTCGATCAGGCCTGTTCCCAGGAGGCTTTCTTGCGATAGATCGTCGATGGGTTGATCTGCAGCTGTTTTGCGGCAGCCACGACGTTTCCGCGGCATAAAGCGATGGCGCGTTCAATCGCTTTCTTCTCGGTCAACCAAAGCGGCTCTAAGCCATAGTCAGGCTCCGCAAGAGCCTCTGATCCGACGTTCAGTGCAGGGGCCAGTGTTGGCTGCGGAGCCGGGCTGAAGGCTTGGGTCGGTTGCGTCGGCAAATCGGCGCGGCTGATCGAGCCGCCGCTCTGTAGGACGACAATCTGGCGAATGAGGTTTTCCAATTCGCGAACATTGCCCGGCCAAGCCTGCGAGATCAGCCATTCTTCCGCGTCGCGGGCGAAGCCATCAAATCGTTTGCCTTCTTCGGCGGCATAGCGGGCGAGAAAGCTCTCGGCCAAAAGCAGAATATCAGAGCTACGCGCGCGCAGAGGCGGCAAGGCCACCGGAATGACATGCAACCGGTAATAAAGATCCTCGCGCAGCTTGCCCGTGCGCACCGCTTCGAGCGCGTCCCGATTGGTCGCGGCGACTAGTCGGATATTCGATTTGCGCACCGTGCTATCGCCGACGCGCTGATACTCGCCGAGTTGCAAGAAGCGCAAAAGCTTTGGTTGCAATTCAATCGGCATTTCGCCGAGTTCGTCCAAGAACAGTGTGCCGCCTTCGGCGAGTTCTGCGGCGCCAGCGCGGTCGGAAGTCGCGCCCGTAAACGCGCCTTTGACGTGCCCGAATATCTCGCTCTCAATCAAGTCACGTGGAATGGCCCCGCAATTGATCGCGACAAATCTAGCTTTGCGTCTTGGACTCAGATCATGGACGGCGCGCGCGACCAGCTCTTTGCCCGTTCCGGTCTCGCCAGTCACAAACACGCTGGCCTTTGATGGCGCCGCCGCTTCAATAGACTTGAAGACGCCCTGCATGAGCAGCGATTTGCCAATGATCCCGCAAAAGTCAGAGCGATCAATCTCGGCTTCATAGGTTTCGACGGTTTTTTTCAGCTGGAAATTCCGGACCGCATTTTGCGCGGTGACGCGCAGACGATCTTTGGTCGTGGGCTTGACGACAAAATCGACCGCACCCCGGCGCATCGCATCAACGGCGACCGACATGGAGCCATTTGCAGTGATCACAATGATCGGCGCGTTCAGCGCTGCATTGATCCAACGGTCTAAGAGATCGAGACCATCTGCGTCTGGCAATTTGAGGTCCAGTAGGATGCAGTCGGGCGCTTGTGCATCCACCGCTGCAATGGCTTTGGCGCCGGTATCAGCGACGATGATCTCGCTAAACTCATGGCGCAAATGCGCTTGATAGGTGCGGGCGAGCGATGGCGTGTCTTCGACAATCAGCAAGCGGCCAAGATCGGGCATATTAGTCTCCGAAATAGTCTTGTTCGAGGGCGCGGCGCACGGCGCTCGCCTCGGTTTCAATTTCGGCAATCAAAGCGGTGACGCGCGCGGTGTTTCCC
>JBCBYJ010000202.1:0-3804 GCA_039815905.1 Pseudomonadota bacterium
TAGCGCTGAGACGGCGATGTCGGCTTTGACCGGATCGGCTTCAATAATGCGAACGCGGACATGACCTTCGCGTTCAAGCGCGGTGGCGACATATAGTCCGACATTGCCGCCGCCAATGATGACGACGCGTTTATGCTGCTCAACATCCTTATAAAAGAGCTTGTTTAAGCGCGGCATAGAGCGGCGGGTCACCGCGACATAAGCGGTATCACCGGGTTGCAATTGATCGTTTCCACGCGGCGCAAATACTGTGGCGCTGCGCTTAATGCCGACGACCCGCGCCCCGAGATCTGGAAACAGGCCCGAAATCTGCTCCAAAGCCGTTTCCAGCAGCGGGCTTTCATCGCGGACCCGAATGCCTAAGACGTGCAGCTCGCCGGCTTCAAATGAAATGCTTGAAACCGCGCTTGGCGCACGGATGCGTCTTAAGATCGCCTCGCCGACTTCAATCTCAGGCGAAATGATCAAATCGATGGGCAGCGCCGATTTGGAGAATAGCTCGGAATTCTCCGCGTCGAGATAGGCCTGCGCCCGGACGCGCGCAATTTTGGTGGGAACTGAAAACAGCGTGTCAGCAACCTGGCAAATGACCATATTGATCTCGTCAAAATGCGTCACGGCGATCAGCATATCCGTCGCGTCCGCGCCCGCCGTTCGCAGGACATTCGGGTGCGCTGCATGCCCAACGACGCCCCGCACATCAAAATCGATCTGAACCTGTTCGATCAGTTCAGCATTCTCGTCGACCATAGTGATGTCGTGGTGCTCTTGCGCCAAATGGCGAGCGATGCCCTGCCCAACGCGGCCTGCACCACAAATGATTACACGCATTTACCGGTTTTCCGTGCGACTCGCCGAAGCGTTTACCCCGAGGGCCTTTAATTTTCGGTGTAGAGCAGAGCGCTCCATGCCAATAAATTCAGCGGTTCGGGAGATGTTTCCGTCAAATCGCGTGATTTGAAGCGAGAGATAATCGCGTTCAAATTGCTCCCGCGCATCGCGCAAAGATAGTCCGACGAAATCGGCCGAAACCCCCATCGCGTCAGAGTCGCCTCCCGCCCCGCGATCGAGCGGGAGTTCATCAACACTCACGACATGGCTCTGATTATCGCGCGACAGGATGAGGACGCGCTCAACCAGATTGCGCAATTGACGCACATTGCCGGGCCAACTCATGGATTGCAGCACGGCAATCGCTTCATCGCTGAAAGAGCGCGGCGTTAAGCCAGATGAATCGGCGATGCGAGCGCTGAAATATTCAACCAAAGCCGGAATATCGTCACGGCGGTCGGCCAATGAGGGCACCGTCAGCGGCACCACATTCAGCCGATAATATAGGTCTTTCCGGAAAGCCGAGGCGGCAATGGCTTGTTCAAGGTCTCTGGTCGAAGAGGACATGACGCGCACATCGACACTGACATCCGATCCTCCACCGACCCGCTGAAAGCGTTGCTCGGTCAGGACACGCAGGATTTTGCTTTGCGTCCCGAGCGGCATATCGCCGACTTCGTCCAGCAATAGCGTTCCGCTATGGGCTTGTTCAAACACGCCAATCTTAACCGGCATGCCCGAGCTGTCTTCTTCGCCGAACAATTCGCGTTCCATCTGCTCAGGCGCAATATTGGCCGCATTCACAGCTATGAACGGAGCACCCGCGCGGCGCGAACTCTCATGAATAAGCTGCGCGCACAATTCTTTACCGACGCCGGCCTCACCGGAGACCAGGACGCGCGAATTGGTTGGCGCGACTTTATCGATCTGCGCCCGTAATGCTTGCGCGGCGCTGCTGGCGCCGATCCATTCTGAGACTGAGAAATTATGCGTCCGGAGCTTCTCATTCTCTCGTTTGAGCTGGGTCGACTCAATCGCGCGCGCGACCAGATGCAACAGGCGGTCGGCTTTGAACGGCTTCTCAATGAAATCATAGGCCCCGCGCCGAATCGCAGCGACGGCGGTCTCGACATTGCCGTGGCCACTGATCACGATGACCGGCAACATCGGATCTATGGTCTTGAGATATTTCAAGACCGAGAGTCCGTCCATGTCGCTTCCTTGTAGCCAGACATCGAGCACGACGAGGCTAGGCGTTCGTCCGCGAACCTCTTCAATCGCGCGCTCAGCGGTTGCAGCGACGCGTACGCCGTGCCCATCATCCTCAAGGACTCCAGCGATCAGCTCTCGAATATCGGGCTCATCGTCAACAACTAGGATGTCAGTACTCATTGGCATACTCCAAAGGCTGCGGTTCTGCGTCTGCCGCCCCGGTCAGACTGATTGGCAAGATAATTTTCACAATAGCCCCTTGTGACCCGAAAGGAGGCTCTAAGAGTTGGACGCTGCCGCCATGGTCCATGATGACACGATTGACGATCGCAAGTCCGAGGCCAGTGCCGCCTTCACGGGTGGTGACATAAGGTTCCATGAGCTGATCGCGAGCTTCTTGCGGGAAGCCTGGCCCATTGTCTTCCACGCTAATCACGACAAAGCCGTCTTCCGCCGCGGGCTCAGCGGAGACGGCGATATGTCCTTGAGACTCATCCGTTTGTGGTCGGCGCGACAGCGCTTCAGCAGCATTCTTCACGAGATTTGTGAGCGCTTGGCCGAGCAGGCGCTCATCCCCCTGGATGTGATAGCCTGGCTCGGGCAGCTTCAAATCAAAGTCAAAATCGGGATGCACCACGCGTTGGGCGAAGACCACGTCGGTGATCAAAGCGGCAAGATCAAACTTTACCGGCGTTGGTTTCGGCATCCGCGCAAAATCGGAGAATTCTTGCACCATGCGGCCAATATCAGAGACTTGCCGCAGGATCGTATTGATGCAGCGCTCAAACACCCCGTCATGATCATCAATCTTATCGCCATAGCGTCGGCGCAGGCGCTCCGTTGAGAGCTGAATCGGCGTCAATGGATTGCGGATTTCATGCGCGATCCGCCGCGCCACATCGCGCCACGCCATCTGCCGCTGCGCAGAGATCAAGCGGGTTGTATCGTCGAGCGTAATCACAAATCCGCCGACACTATCGGAGGTGACTTTCACGCGCACATGACGAATGCCATCTTCGGTCATCATGTTGATGAACGTATCGTCCTCGCTGCGCCGCGAATCGAACTCGTTGACGCGTTTCGAAATATCGGGGCTCAGGTCAACCAGGATCCGACCTTCAAGTTGGCCAAGATTTAGCAGCGTTTCCGCTGACCGATTGGCGATCGTAACCACCCCATCTGAATCGATGCGGATGACCCCGGAGCTTAATTCCACCAGCAGGGTTTCCAAGAACCGGCGGCGTTGTTCAGCCTCTTCTCGAGCTGAAACGAGATCATCCCGCCGTTCGTCCAATTGGCGAGTCATCAGATTGAATGAGTTCGAGAGCGTGCGCACTTCGTCATCTGAGTCCGGCAAAGGCACAGAGACTCCGCGGCGGCCTTCACTCACCTCCAGCGCGGCGCCTGCGAGGCGGCTGATCGGACGCGAGATGCGCTCTGCGATCTCTTGCGCCAGGCGCACCGATAAGAGCAGGACCAGCGCCACGATCTGGAAATAGGACACCACAAACAGCGTTCGGATTTCATTGCTGCGCTCCTGCGCGATCCGATAATTCGTCCCGGCCGCCCGCGCGCGATCCAAGCGCGCGAATAGGTCCTGATTGATGGGCCGCGCGAGATAAAGATAGCTGCCACCGAAATTCTCAAGTTTGATCAGCGCAAACGTATAGCCCGCTTGGCGCCGCAATACGGCGACGGGCTGACCGCGATCTGCGGCTTCGAAAAACTCGGCCGAGGGGCGCCCATAATGGTTTGGCGCAC
>JBCBYJ010000203.1:0-3800 GCA_039815905.1 Pseudomonadota bacterium
TCTCATCGGACGAATTTTAAGGTTTCCAAACCCTATGCATTTGGTAACCTTTCCTGGCGGATGAGAGAATCAAAGCCAACATTCCGAATTGCGCAACCCAGTGTCCGACGCGACGATAGTCGCCATTCCAGGTCTCAGGTCGCTCATAAGCGGTCAAAAAATGCTCTAAGTAGGCATCCAGATAACGCTGATCGCCGGTCGCTTCATACATTGACCAAAACCCCCAAGCGCGACTGAAATTCTGGCCATTATGATGGGCCGTGCGGGGCGCCGTGACGGGCGTGTAGATCGACGGGTCCGGCATGAACGAATACAGCCAGGCGACAAACGCCTCCTCTGGAACTGATTTCTGCGCCACCCAGGCCCAATTTGCGCAAACACCGATAAAGTCAGACCAATCATCTCGCTCCGCCTCAAACGGACAGGTCAGGCCATAGCCGACAAACCGATTGCGAACGTCGTCCTCAATCCAAGCCACAGTCTCTTCATCGCCGCGCCAAGTCGCATATTCATGCAAGTTGAGAAGCGCCCAGCTGGCGCTGTCATAATTACGCGTCAAAGGTGAGGGGCGTTGGCGCTGATAATAGTCAGCCATGCTGGCGGCGATATCGTCAGCCATCGGCGTCAACAAATCGGAGTCAAATACACGCGCATGATCACGCGCCAAGCGAAGGAACCAAGCGCGACCATACGGCATTTCAAAGCGCGGTCTGCGGTTCACGAAATCGCGCTCAGCCGCCACCAATTCAGGGCGTAAAGTCTCTTCAATCAAACCGACATAGCGTTGATCGCCTGTCAGACCCGTATACGCGACCAGCGCCCATGTTGCGTGCACCGAGGAATGCCAATCAATGCAGCCATGAAAGGCGGCATGGGAGGTATCGTCTCGGGCAACACAAATGGCGATCGGCTCAGTCAAAGCGAGCGCGATTTGATGCCGGTCGCGATTTAAGGCCTCAAGCCGCTGCCCAGGACTCGCGCCATCGGGCTTTTCGCCCTCAGCGGCACCTGCGGGCGCATCAATTTCGGCTGCAATTTTTGGCGAAGCGGCTTGATCTTGCGCCTGGCAGGCCGGCGCTCCTAAAGTCACCGCGACCAACGCGGCCCAAATTCCAAGAGACTTTAAGATAGACACGTCACCCCCTCTGCGACCTTGTTCAGATCTGCGCAGTCTTTATTGGCCCACGGCGCCAATTCAAACGCGCCGATAGGGTTAGCGTTTGATCATTATGACGTTCTCGCCTTTTTGACCACTGCCCGTGACAACATCGATTTCAACGCCGGTTTCGAGCAAATCTAGGCCCGCTTTTCGCATAGTCGAGATGTGGATAAAAATGTCCGCGGGGTCCCCCGGACGGTTCACAAACCCGAACCCTTGCGAGGCATTAAACCATTTCACGATCACCCGCTCATAGACCATCGCCTCGCCGCGATCTCGAATAATAGAGGCTTTCGGGCGGTCCATTTCAATAATGTTTAGCACCTGCCAGCCGCGCTCGCGTTCGACGATGTCACAAACGATCCGGGCGCCCTCATCGGCAGAGTTTTCACCATAATTGCGCAGGCAAGAGACGTGCATCATGACGTCTTGATTGAGAATGATACCTTCAACCGATTCTGGGACAACGAAGCCATAGCCTTTGACCGTATCAAACCACTTGATACGGCCAATCAGGCGTACGCCCGATTCTTCACTTATACTCGCTACCTGTTCAGCCATTTGGTTCATGGGCCCCGCCCCCAATTAACCATATCGTTAAACTGTCAGAGTGTTGCTGTCACGCAGCTTTGATCAGTGGACGTCCATAATATTGGGCGGTCGTGGTAAAAGTGGCACTCCCTAGGGGAATCGAACCCCTCTTTCCAGGTTGAAAACCTGGCGTCCTAACCGATAGACGAAGGGAGCGCTCAGTTCGAAAGCGGGATATATATAAACGTGTTTGGGCTTGCAACCTTCTTTGACAAGGTTCGCGCGTTTTTTGCAGCGGCAAGAATTCCTCGAGTTAAAGCCGCCAGATCGCTCACCCCCGCCAAGTTTGATGATTGAAACCGTGTCGCCAACATAATCGCCAATCCTGGAGCCAACGTGGCGGACGCCAAGGCACTTTATCTCCGACGAAATCTAACCGCGCGACAACGAGTAATTCGGGGCCTCACGCGTCATTTGGACGTCATGCACATGGCTCTCTTGCAGCCCGGCGCCGGTAATTTGAACAAATTGCGCGCGCTCGTGCAAATCAGCAATGGTTGGCGCGCCGACATAGCCCATGGCGGCCCGTAGACCTCCAACCATTTGGTGAACAATTGGCCCAATCGGGCCTTTAAAAGGCACCTGGCCTTCAATTCCTTCTGGCACCAATTTGTCGCTCGCGGCGTCTTTTTGGAAATAGCGGTCGGCTGATCCACGCGCCATGGCGCCGAGGCTGCCCATGCCCCGATAGGCCTTGTAAGATCGCCCTTGATACAAAAAGACCTCGCCTGGCGCTTCCTCAGTGCCGGCAAACATCGATCCCATCATGGCGGTCGATGCACCCGCCGCTAGAGCCTTCGCGAAGTCGCCCGAAAATTTGATCCCGCCATCGGCAATTACAGGTGTACCCGTCGCTTGTGCGGCAGACGCACAGTTTTCAATCGCGGTCAGTTGCGGCACGCCTACCCCTGCAACGATCCGCGTGGTGCAAATTGAGCCTGGTCCAATCCCGACTTTGACCGCATCCGCGCCGGCATCGATCAGTGCTTTCGTCGCATCGCTGGTGGCAACATTGCCGGCAATGATTTGCACCGCATTTGAAATTTTCTTGGCGCGGGTCACGGCTTCGCCAACCGCTTTTGAATGTCCATGCGCGGTATCGATGATGACCGCATCAGCCCCCGCTTCAATCAGCGCCGCGGTACGCTCAAAGCCCGCATCGCCCACTGTAGAGGCCGCCGCAACGCGCAACCGACCGCCATCATCCTTGGCGGCGTTGGGATTGACCGCCGCCTTGTCCATATCTTTGACGGTGAGCAAGCCGATACAATTGCCAGACCCGTCGACGATCACGAGCCGCTCGATTCTGTGCTTGTGAAGCAGCGTTCGGGCCTCTTCGATCGGCACATCCATGGTCACAGTGACGACTTCGCGCGTCATCAGGCTGCCGACTTGCTGATTAGGGTCCGGCGCAAAGCGCAAATCGCGATTGGTAATAATCCCAACAAGTTTGCCATTCTCAACCACGGGAATGCCTGAGAATCCGGTCTGGTCTTTCAACGCTTTCAGTTCAGCCAAAGATGCCGAAGGTTCGATCGTCACCGGGTTCATGACCACGCCGCTTTCAAACTTTTTGACCTGCGTCACCTGGGCCGCTTGTTCCTCGACAGAAAAATTTCGGTGAATGACCCCTATGCCACCGGCCTGCGCCATGGCGATGGCGAGGCGCGCTTCGGTTACTGTGTCCATCGCTGCTGAGATCAGAGGAATATTCAAGCCAATGGCTTTGGTGAGCTTCGTCGAAACACTGACTTCCGACGGTGTGACCTCACTCGCGCCGGGCTGTAGAAGCACGTCGTCAAAGGTGATCGCTTGTTGGATATTCATTTCGGGGGCTCCCTTTTTGGCTCCCTAATTGAGTCCCATAATCTGGGCAAGCCCGTTTTTTGCCTCGCAAGATGAAGATTGAGACAGCGACGCCAGATTAACACACCCTAAGGTGATATTGGACAAGGCGACATTGATCCGGTTCTGACCAAGTGATAGCGCTTCGGTACTGCGCTGAACTGACCTTAACCCGGAGCGGGAGAACATATAATGCTCACGCTCC
>JBCBYJ010000204.1:0-3756 GCA_039815905.1 Pseudomonadota bacterium
ATTTCGAAGCGTCTCTGACAGATGCGCAAAAAGCAGCCCAAGATATTGGCTATATTCAACAGCTCATTTCATTCAGCCAATTGGGGCTGCCATGGAATCTAGACGCTTGGGACGGGTTCCCGGCCGCCCGCGACCGGCTCTATGCAAGCGCCGCAGACGCGGGCGCCCGTTTGGTCACGCTCACCGGCGACACCCACACGGCGTGGGCGAATACGCTCGTCGACGCGAATGACGACCAACGCGGCGTTGAATTTGGCTGCACTTCGGTCACGTCGCCGGGGTTCGGCCTGTATATGAAAGAGGTGCCGGACATTGGGGCACAATTTGCTGACGCAAATCGTGAAGTCGAGTTCCATGACCCACATGGCAATGGCTGGATGTTGATCACACTGACCACGGATCAAGCCCGCGCGGACTTTAGAAAAGTCACCGATGTCACAGCGGAGACCTTCAGTGTCAGTGATGTCGCCGCTTATGTCACGCGGCGCAGCGGTACCGGAATGACGCCGCTCAGCCCAGCTTAAGCCAAACCGCCCCAGCGGCAATCTTGCCCGTTCTGATGATCCATGCTGTTTCGACGCGAACGACATAGATCACGGAGGACGCGATGGGCGTTTTAGACGGTAAGGTCATTTTGGTGACCGGAGGCGGCAATGGAATTGGCAAAGAATGCGCGCTTCTTGCAGCCCAAGAAGGCGCAAAAATCGTCGTCAATGACCTTGGCGGAGCGCTGACCGATGATGGCGAGACCTCGGGCGATGCAGGTTTGGCTGAACAAGTCGCTCAAGCGATCCGCGATGCGGGGGGTGAGGCCGTTTCAAACTCTGAAAGCGTCACCGATATGTCCGCGGTTCAAGGCATGGTCGAACAAGCCAAAGACACGTTTGGAGCGTTGCACGGCGTCATCAATCCCGCGGGGATTTTGCGCGACGGCATGTTCCACAAAATGAGCGAAGACGACTGGAAAGCGGTAATAGATGTTCACTTGCACGGTTCATTCAATGTCACGCGCGCAGCCGTCGAGCACTTTCGTGAGCAAGAAGATGGCAGCTTCGTTTTGTTCACTTCAACCTCCGGATTGATCGGAAACATTGGCCAAGCCAATTATGCCGCGGCCAAGATGGGCATTGCCGGCCTCTCGCGCATTGTCGCTATGGAAGGGACCCGCAAAAATGTGCGCTCTAATGTGATCGCACCTTTCGCCTGGACGCGGATGATTGCCTCAATCCCGGTCAAAGACGAAGAAGGGGCCAAACGCGTTGAGCGGATGCGAACGGGCATGCGCGCGGATCAAGTCGCCCAGCTTGCCGTGACCCTTTGTGCGGACGACGCCAAACACGTCTCTGGTCAAATCTTCAGTGTGCGGGGCAATGAAGTGGTCTTGTTCAGCCAGCCGCGCCCCGTGAAATCTGTTTCACGTATGGAAGGCTGGACGCCAGAATCCCTGATCGAACAGGGATTTAGCGCGATGGAAGGCAGCTTTACCGACCTCGGCGCAACAACCTCTGTGTTCCCTTACCCACCGGTCTAAGCTATCCCGGTCGGTCTAGGATTTGCAGATACCGCCAATATGGAAAACGAGACCGCACCGCAAGGGATCAGACAGGTAGAAGACGTGCCGGAAACGGCGCAAGCTTTAGAGCTTGTGCAGGGACCGGACGGGCAATTTTATCTCATTCCTGAAACCGACCCAACAAGCCCAGCGCTTGAGGCTCCGGTTGAAGCAGTGCTCGAGACAACGGCCCCTGGGCCTTTGGCATGGTTCGATCCGATCCTCGCCGATCCGCTGGGCTGGGCGCAAGACACGTTGCTCAATCTGGAGCTTTTGCTGCCCTATATCTGGCAGGTCTTGGCCATTCTGGGCGCGCTTATTCTTGGCAACCTGCTGGCGCCGCGGGCCCAGAACTGGGTCGCGCATGGATGGGTCAGATTGCCTGAAAATCTGCGCAATTTGGTCGAACAGACCGTGCCGCGTCTGGTTCGACCGGCATTGTGGACGATCCTCCTCTATGCGGCCCAAGCCGCTATGGCCGGTGCCGGTTTGGACAGTCTGTTGGTGCGCATTGCCTCCTCTCTGGCGCTGGCCTGGTTGCTCATCCGGATTGTGACGGCCTTCTTACCCGACAGTTTTCGCAAACCCGCAGGCTGGGTCATCTTCGTCTTTGCCGCCTTTTATGCCGTCGGCGTCTTGGATGAAGTAATGGCTTGGCTGTCCAGCATCGGGCCACCCTTCGGGGGACGGGTGATCAGCCCGGTCTTTGTCGTGCAAGCGATTGCCACTGTGGCTTTGTTCATGTTCGCCGCAAATTGGCTCGCGAAGCGGTTGAAGACGCGCGTTGATGAATTGCCGCAAGTCGAGCCTTCTTTGCGCATCTTGATGGGCAATGCGGTTCAAGTTGGCTTATTCTTTGGCGCAGCGCTGCTCGCTATGGCGGGCCTTGGTATTCCGCTCTCAGGTCTCGCCGTCCTGGGCGGGGCGATTGGGGTCGGTCTTGGCTTTGGCATGCAGCAAATCGTCGCCAACTTTATTTCAGGCGTCATCCTGCTGACGGACCGATCGATCAAGCCCGACGATGTGATCGAAGTGGATGAGACTTATGGCGTCGTTAAATCGCTCGGCCTGCGCTATGCGTCAGTGATCACACGAGATGGCAAAGAACACCTCATTCCGAACGAGATGCTCATCACCGACAAAGTTGTGAACTGGTCCTATTCGGATAAGGAAGTTCGTGTGAAGCGTCGGGTGCGGGTCGAATATGAGTCTGATCTGCGGCTTGCTGTCGATCTCGTCCAAAAGGGGGCGATCCAGACCGACCGGGTGCTCGGCTCACCGGCTCCGAAATGCTTGGTGATGGAATTTGGCGATGAAGCGATTGAACTCGAAGTGCGGTTCTGGATCAATGATCCAGAAAATGGCGTTTCAAATGTCTCATCGGCCGTGATGCTCAATATTTGGGATCACTTTAAGGCGGCGGGCATCGATATTCCGCTGCGCCATGAAGATGTGCTGATCACACCTGGCTCAACCCTGAAAGTCGAAATGGTGAAAGCCAAGGATGACGAAATCGCCTAAACTTTGCCGAAACTCTAGGCCGCACCGCACCGGTGTACGCCCCGTTTCAATGCTAAATTAATCAAGATCTGCTTCTCTATAGTCCTCGGGCAAAGAGTGTTGATTATGATTCAAACAGTGCGCGCGCATTGGCGCTTAAGTGCGATTTTTGTCGTTTTCAGTGTCGGCCTTTTGAGCCTGCATGCCGTATTGGGAACCCCGGAAGGCAATTCTTACAAGTTTAACTTGCCCTGGTTTGAAGGCTTTAATGCGGCCTTCTGGGGGGGTGATCTATATCCGCGTTACTTGTTCAATCTCTGGTATGGGCTTGGCGCGGCGGATTTCTACTTTTACGGCCCGCTGCCCTTCTGGCTTGCCTCTACGCTAGGACAGGCGACTTGTCCGACGTGTTCGACCTCTACGGTTTTCTCCATTTCCGGCGCTTGGATGATCATCCTCTCTGGCGTCTTCTTCTTTCTATTTGCCCGCCGCTACTTTGCGCCCGCCTATGCCGGGTTCGGTGCCCTGATCTATATGGTCCTACCCTTTCACTACTTCATGGATTGGTATGATCGCCAAAACATTGGTGAGATTGCCGGGATGATGATCCTGCCGGTTTTGGCGCTCTCAACAACCAAATTGATCGAAGAGAAAAAAGGCGGCGCGCTGTTTGCGATCAGTTTTGCAGCCCTCGCGCTCAGTCA
>JBCBYJ010000205.1:0-3750 GCA_039815905.1 Pseudomonadota bacterium
GATGCGCCATCACCACGTTCTGGCATCCAGAGTTTGATCTCATCCAGCAGGCGCATCCGGGCGGCAGCAATCCGTCATGCTTGGGCCGTGCCGTCGCCTGCTCAGGATATTGGTCGACTTCAAGGAAAACATCGAAATCATGCGTCATCGTCGTCAGCTGATATTGCGTCGAGAGATCTTTGCCATAAGCTTTTGCCAGCATCGTGTAGGCGATTTCCATAGCTTCGCCGCGCGCCAGGCGAATATGACGTTCGAACCACGTCGTTGCAGCCGCCATATCCCGGCATCCGATCACCATGATAAACACTTGGTCGATCAAGCTTTCGGCGCGGGGTAATTTATAGGGGGGCGTGTCGGCATTGATTTGGGTCAGAAACACCACCTCCTCGTCCGGACCTTTGACTTGCATCGGATGGATATTCGCCAAACCTGGATTCTCGCGCGGTGGACCGATGATTTCGAACGGGCTGTCTTGCAATCGCGCGTAGACTTGTTTCACGTCGCTCACACAGAGTTCTATCGCATTCCAACCATAGGTGCGCAGCGCTCGAAAGCCGGGCATCGGTTCTTGTTCCACAAAGCGCAAAAAGATGTCCCGTTCAGACGCCGGTTGAAGCACCGCATATGCATGCCCCGCGACCGCCGGTGCTTGCCAACTCTCCGCCAATTCAGGCGCGATGGTGCCAGCCTCGATCAGCCGATAATCTAAATAGCGCGTATAAAGCTCGATCGACCGATCAAGGCTTGCAACCGTAACCGTAGCGCCGCGCAATAGGATCATGACGCGGCGGCCGGTTCAGACCGGGGCGCGTGCCACCAAAAATAGAGGATGGCTGCACCAACAATATAAAGGACCGCCGGCACGCCAGCGTAAACGAGTACGATTCCAGTTAGCGCGCTGTCCGGTTGATCAAGTCCCGCCACAGCGCGGGTTGAATCAAATCCAAAAGCCGAAAGCATGTTCCCCGCTATCAGGGTTCCGCCGAGCGCGAACCCGATCTTATCGGCGGCAATCCAAACGGCCGAATACAGACCCGCGCGGGCTTCGCCTGCAATATCCGCGACCATAGAAAACCCGATCATGACCCAGCCCGAATTGCCAACGCCAATCAAGAAGGAACAGATATAGACCGCCATCATTCCATAGCTCTGAGCGGTCAGCGCTAGAACCATAAGCGCGCCGCTGTGAAACAGCGCAGCGACGATATAAACGAATTTCTTATTCGTCCGTTTCGCGATCGCAACCCAAAAAGGTTGCGCGGCAATGATCCCGATTGTCGTCAGCAGAATAACAATACCAATCGCCGCGAACGGATCGTCGAGGGCCATGGCATATGTCAGGAAGTAGAGCATGGCCGCATAGCTCATTCCGGTCCCGGTCAATTGCAATATGTTCGCAAAGACCAGCACAGCGAAGCGCGGAACTCTCACCGCCTTTAGCATCTCGCCCAGATTGATCGCGGTCACGACAGCGTCCGCTACGGTTTCGCTCGAGCGTTTCATCGCCGCCCGCGAGCCCCAGAAGGCAATCATCAGCGAGATGAAGCACAACACACCTAACAGCACGGCCATCAAGGAGTAGGCTTGCGCCCCTCCGCCATTCTGAGCGATAAAGGCGGGCGCCAATCCACCGGCAATCAAAATCCCAATCGCCGTAAACACCAATCGCCACGCCATCAGGACCGTGCGCTGATGTTCGTCATGGGACAGCACAGCGGCAATCGCCAAATACGGAACAGAAAAGCTCGCAAAGACGAGCATGTAGAGTGACAGGACCACAATAATGTATGCGACCTGCAAATCCATTCCGAGGTTTGGCACATTGAACAGAAGCAGCAATGAGATTGGCGCGGTCACAGCGCCGAAAAGCAACCACATATAGAGCGAGAAGCGTTGCTTAAACCGGTCTGCGATGATGCCGACCAGAACGTCACCGAATGCGCCGACAATGAGCTTTGGTAGAAAGATCGCAGTCCCGGCAATCGCCGCTGATATTCCCAAGACATTGGTCATGAAAAAGAGCAGCAAAAGCGAAGGAATATCGCGAAGAATTTGCCCGGCAATCTGACCCGCGCCATAGCTCATCTGCGTGGCAATCGTGATCTTCCCGCGAGATGTGTCCGCCTCCGCGACGTTCGCCACCACCGTCTAGTTCCTCGCGATTTCGTCGAGTGTGTTCTGATAGCGTTTGGCGGTATCTTGAGCCTCTAATTGCGCTTTTTCTTGTTCGAAAACAGCGAACACGCGCGCCATATAAGCCGTGCGGCGCGCCTCTCGCGCCATCAATGCCGCCTCGTCCAGCTCGAAGCCTTCGATCTCATCTTGCAAGATCACGCCTTTTGAAGCTGCTACACGCTCAACCAAATCGACCCGGTCGCGCAGCACCGATAATTCTTGGATGAGCGTCGTTGTCATCGCCATTAAATAATCGACGCCGGGCTGGTCGAAAAAGTTGGGCCGTTTTCCCTTGACGGTTTTCGTTACAGTCATGTTTCAGTCTCCAATATTGGTGGCGGCCTATTTTTGCGCGATCAGAACTTCCCAACCACCGCCGGGGGCATACTCCCCCGCCTCGAACTCGCGGTCGGCCAGTTCGCTCGCAAACTCTTCGGCATGCGATTGATCGCCGGCATACATTTCCATGATGGCCATCGGCGCGGTGTCGAACTTGATCTTGTCGCGGTCGAACCCCGCTTTGACGCTCATTTCAATTTGGTCGAGATCGCGCATCGCGCCCCAGAAAGGCTCATTATTGTAATAGGTCTCATTATCGAGAATGAATTGCTGATAGGCATCCATATTCTCAAATGGCGGCAGATCCGCATGGATCATCAATCCGCCAGGCTTCAAGATACGATAGCACTCTTCAAAGATTTGCGGCATCGCTTTGCCGGACGTTTCATGCAGCAAAATGTGAGAGACAACGAGATCAAAAGAATTGTCTTCATAGTTCAGGCGGGAGGCATCTTGCTGTGAAAAATGCACGGCATGCCCCATGCTCTCAGCGCGCGCGTGACCATAGCGAAGGATGGCCTCACCAACGTCGACTCCGTGCACTTCGGCGTCTGGAAAACACTCTTTAAACGGCACCGTTGAGTGCCCAATCGTACAGCCAAGATCGACAATTTTTTCTGGCTTAAAGTCAGGATAATTGCGCTGCACATAATTGACGACAGAGCGGCCCATATCGTCATTGAACGGGCCCATATAGCCCATCGCATAAAGATAAACCCCGCGATCATAGACCGCCCCAGCAGCAACATCCTTGTCCGTCACGACCCCAGCATAGCCGCCCGGCATGCAATGGATGTCGAGCGCCGTCACATAGCGCGGCGGCTCAAAATCTGGATCGACCGAAAGGCTTCCGCCGACCGTTTCGATTTGATCGACTTTGGAAATCAGGTCGGGCAATTGCCGGTCAACGCTATCGACAACAGATCGCCACATCAGTTCCTGACTGATGCGTTGCAATGAGACATAGCCCTGAAAATAGGAGTCATTGTTCATCGCCTCACGCACCTTCCAACGATCGTCGGGCGCCGCCCCTGTTTGACGTTGATAGACAGGGGCAGCCCGCTGATCGAACGCGACTTTGACACCCGGGAGAATGGAGCTTTGAATATATTGTTTGAAGCTCTTTACGAATTCCTGGCGGGAAGCCTCATCGGCATCTGCATCTGGGAGGATTTCGTGTGGAAGCTGCTGAAAAATGTTCAGGGTTTCATCGCTCATAAAAGGCTCCTTCGGGGG
>JBCBYJ010000206.1:0-3723 GCA_039815905.1 Pseudomonadota bacterium
TGCGCCAAAGACCGAGATACGTGCTCGGGCTATGCCACAAGAATCGCTAATCACGGAACGATTACGATTTCATCCGATCCAGACGGTGGCTATACCTGCACTTTTGACGAATGAGCGATTGCGGCGGCGCCGGCTGGGATAACCCAACGTTTAGCGCAACGGCCTTGCAAGCGCATTTTGGCCTGTCACATCTGACAATAGCTGTGCCTGTGAGCTGCAATTAGGCTTTTTGTTCGAAAGGAATATCCGATGCTCATGAAACACTTGACGGCGCTCACCCTCGCCTCTGCGGCGAGCTTGTTTATCGGCCTTGAGGCCGAAGCCAATTCGCGCTTCACAGTTGAAAACCAGATGGATGTGCAGGCCACCGTCTTAATCTTTAATGGCGGCGATAATTTATGCACCCAGGAAAGAACCTTCAAAAGAGTATCTGCGGGTGAGACCGATTCCTATGGCTGCACCGGCAATGGCAAAAATCGCTGCAAGATACAAATCCAAGTCGATGGAAAAAAGATCTGCAAGAAGCAGCATAATTCCTGCAGCGATCGTGCAAAGAAAATAGACAATCATGGCTACGTGACCCTCTCCAAGGATGAGGATGGCGAGTTTGTATGCACCTATGATGATTAGCGCGTTTCAGCGCGACTGAACCGCCACAACCCTGCCCCTCACGCTGGAGACCCCTTATGCTGATCCGACCTTTAATGTCTTTTGCGCTCGCCGCTTCAATCGGCTGTCTGTTTGCGCCACAGGCCGACGCCAATTCGCGCTTCACAGTTGAGAACCAAACCGATCAGAAATTCTGGGTCTATATCTATAGGGGCGACGATAATTCATGCACGTACACCGAAAAGACCAAAACGGTTTCAGGCGGTGAAACGGATTCCTATGGCTGCACGGGCGGCGGCAAGAATCGCTGCAAAGTCGGTATCGTCTTTAAGAAAAAATATACGGTCTGCAATACCATGTACAATACCTGCAATGGTTATGCGGTGAAGGCCGACAATGGCGCCAAAATCACCATTGTCGACGATGTTTTCGAGGAGTATGCCTGCACCCTTGATTAGGCGTCTGACAGCTACTTATTCGGTTGCGGCGTCGTGCGCAGATAGGGCCGGATTTCTTCATAGCCTTTCGGGAAAAGCTTATCGGCCTCTTCATTGCTGACGCTTGGGACGATGATCACATCCTCGCCGTCCTGCCAATTGACCGGCGTCGCCACTTTGTGCGTGTCGGTCAGCTGTAAACTGTCAATCAAGCGCAAGATCTCATCAAAGTTGCGCCCCGCGGATGGCGGATAGATGATCGACGCGCGGATCTTTTTGGTGCTGTCGATGACATAGACCGCCCGCACCGTGACTTTCGCATCGGCGTTCGGGTGGATCATATTGTACAAGGTCGCAACTTTCTTGTCGGGATCGCCAATAATCGGAAAATTCACCTGCGCGTTTTGGGTGTCTTCAATATCCTCGATCCACTTCTTGTGCTGCTCGACCGTATCGACAGAAATAACCAGAGCTTTCGCCCCGCGCGCCGCCAATTTGTCTTTCAGCTGAGCCGTATAGCCAAGCTCTGTGGTGCAAACCGGTGTGAAATCCGCAGGGTGCGAAAAGAACACGACCCAATCGTCGCCGATCCAATCATGGAACCGAATCCGCCCTTGAGTCGTATCAGCTTCAAAATCGGGGGCAGTGTCGCCAAGTAGCAAGCTCATCAGGGCTCTCCTTGTAAATTGGCTTGATTTCTATAGTGAAACTGGGCCCTATGCGGGTGCGATCCAACCGCGAATGCCTGACTCGCAGGTTTAGTTTTCCTGCAGAGTTCCAGAGGAGCTTTGATGAAGCGTCTGATTTTGATGCGCCACGCGAAAACCGAGCCCTGGACAGAAGGGGTGGATGATCATGGCCGCGCCCTGACTGCCTTGGGGCACGAAGCGGCCGGTGTCATGGCCCGCGCGCTCAAAGGCGAGGGCTGGGCGCCCGAAAAAGCGATCGTATCAACGGCGCGGCGGACCCGCGAGACTTGGAGACACTTAGCAGACGTGTTCGGCGCCTGCGAGCGCGTGCTGGAGGACGAGCTTTATCTGGCAGGAGAGCGCGGCATTGCGGATATTATTTCGGCGCATGATGGCGCTGGCACGCTGATGATCCTGGGCCACAATCCCGGCCTGCATGATCTGTCTCTGCATATTTTGCGTGCCGCCGGTAGCGCCGACCATCAGGCCTCTATTCGCATCGCTGCGAAATTGCCAACCGGCGCGGCGGTGCTGTTTGAAGCGCCGGAAGATGGCGCGTTTCGACCCGTGCACTTCCGCTTGCAGAACTTTATCAAGCCAAAAGACTTGCTGCCAGGTGAGGGCGTTTGAGGGCCCAGGGGGCCCAGGGGCCCAGGGGGCCAAGGGGGAAAGGATCAGGCGCGGCGATGCCGAACGCCTTCGCGTCCTTGAGCCTTTAGGGGAGCGCACCCCATCATCCCGTTATGAACAATGCAGGGCGCCCCGGCCTTTAGGGTTAACGTCCCGCCAGACGCGTGTGCCGACGGCGACGGCGCACCAGTAAATGGTCGCGACCTGACTCGCGCGCCGCTTGTTTTAGCTCGACCGGAATGATCAGGGCCGAGACGGTGTCAAAATCTGACGTCAGAAAGAGCGGGGCTGCGTCTGAGGTCGCGGGGATGACTTGGGAGGAAGTCGCTTGCATGATTTTTGTCCTTATACAGTGTTTGAGCCCGTTTCACCGGGGCTGGAGGCTCCTTTTGAAGTCTCTCCAACACGACGAGATCTAACATGGTCCTTATTGTTTTTCAATATGTGAATATCGTTTTTCGATATTTTTTATCTGGAAACCTGTGCGGTTCGTGTCGGGTCGCTTAAGCGGAAGGCCCGAGATCGAGTGTAAGCTGGCCATCCCTGTGCGCGGATAAATGCGATTGGGCCAGGCCCTCAGCCGAATGAGTCCGGTCCAGCCGACGCGCATCGCCCGGTTGATGGCGCGCCTGCAATCGCTCCAGTAGGCGCGATATGCGTGCGGCACGAATGTCTTGCCCGGCCAGATGATATTGATGCTGTGCCCGGATCGCGGCCTGCCACACTTCCCGGACTGACAAGACGCCAAGCTCCAGATGCGGTGCCAAACCGGCAAATACCTGATCGCCGCTCAGCCGCCCGGGCGCCGCAATTGCGGACAGATCAGAGAGCTGCCCCAACCCCGCGCGCAATTGCTTGATCGCCGCTTTGCGCCCCGTTTGCGGACCTGCTTCTGGATCAAGCCCGGCCAAATATAATTTGTGTCCGACCCCGAGATCCGCGGCCTTTAGCTGCGCTGGCATTTCATGTCGCGGCGCCGACATATAACGATGCCACGCGTCTGGCCCTGGCGCGGCCTGCAGCCGAAACGACACGCCGGCGCGCAAACACCACGCCTCAACCGCGCGTTCGGTCTCTCGGTCTTCCGGGACTGCATGCGCATGAACCGACAATACGGCCTGCGCAGAATGGAATGCGGTCAGCGCCTCTATCACATGATGGGTGCGAATATGCAGCGCCGCGCCGCGCTGTGCCAAGGCCTCATCGAGATCGCGCAAGGCGCCCCTGAGCGGTGGCAACGCCGCTAACCGAAATGGTCAGGGCCAGCACAGCCGTGAGGACTGTCGCGACAAGTAATCTTCGGTTCATTTGGTGTACTCCTAAAAAGTGTAATTGATATTGATCAACCGGGTGAGCAG